>DASSMK010000358.1:0-4050 GCA_035688915.1 Thermoanaerobaculia bacterium | reverse complement strand
CTGAAACGCGACACCTAGCCTCCGCGCGCAGTCGTCGCAACTTGCGCAGACGTGTCGGCGGAGGCTGGGCCAACCAAAATGGGGTCTGGAGCCCGTGGCCCCAGCCGCCGGAGGCCCCCGGTCTACAATCCCTCCCGTGATCCGGGCGATCGTCCACCAGGGGCTGATTGGCAACGCTGTCGAATATTTTGCCGTGGTCGTCGGTCGCGACGTCGATCGCCGCTTCTTCTTCGAGCAGATCAACAATCCGCGCGGCGACGTCGTGCGCTACTTCGGCGGCAACTCGGAAGTCGTGCTCAATCCCGAAGGCGTGCGCTTCCGCGGCAATGGCGGCATCTTCGGCGAGTACATGTTCGGCGGCCATCTGCCCGTCGGCGACCTGCTCAACGATGACGTGGTCAATCGCCTGGTGATGTTCGGCGCCACTCCGGGCTCGCGGGCGCACGAGCTGCGGTTCACGCCGAACACCGAAGGCTTCGAAACGTGGGACAACCTCTTCCTGCAAGGCAACGCCGTCGCGAACTATCTCTTCTTCATCGACGACCGCAAACGCTTCGCTGATGTGGCCGACCGGCAGGAGAAGACGCTGAAGAGCGTGGGCAAGCTGCTCAAGCGCTCGCGCAAAGTGGGCAGCGGCCAGTTCATCGCCCTCGCCCACGAAATGCTCGACGCCCTCGGCGAGCCCGATTCCACGCTCATCCTCGTGCGCCTCATCCATCGCGCCAATCAGCGTTTCGGCGATCTCTGCCGGCAGACGTACGCGGAATCGCGCTCGCTCGACGGCATCACCGGCGCCGCGACGGACGACGATCTGAACGGCGTCGAAACGTATCAGCGCGAGCGCATCCAGATCGACGTCATCTATCACCACGCCGCGAATCAGGATCTGATCGACGAGTACAAACGGATTCTCGCCTCGTGCGCCGGTTCGATCATCGATTCCTCGGCACGTGCGCGTTTGATGCGGCTGCGCACGCTCTCGCTGCGCAACGAAGTGCCGCTCTCGATCTTCGACACGCTCGAAGAGATCGTGCTGCAGGAGCCGCGCGCCATCACGCACAAAGCGGACGAGCCGGAGTACATCCAATCGACCCGCGAAATCCTCGGCGGCTTCCTTCTCGGCCGCAACGTCACGCGCAAGCTCTCCTCGCTCGATCTCGTGCAGTTGATGGAGAACAAGCAGCGCGCGGCGGCGAATCGCGATCAGACATTCGAAGAGCTGCTGCTCGAAACGGGTCGCCTCATCGACGAGATCGGCCGCGAAGAAGAAGACTTCGAGCGCCTCGAATCGTTCGGTGAACTGGTTACCCTCTTCGACCGCATCGACCACACGACCACGCTCGTGAACAAGCTCGCCTTCATGGACGACGTCGAGCTGTCGCAAGAGCAAGTGCGCTCGCTCCTCGGCAACATGCAGGTCTTCGAGAAGCTGCGGCGCGGCCTCTTCCAGCAGCTGTTCATCGATCCGGTGGTGAACAACGAATACGCGCTGGCGTACGGGAAGAAGAAGCTCTACGCGCTCACGCTCGGGCTGATCTCGATCGAGAACAACGAAGAGTCGATCTCCGGCGTCGTGCAATCGATCTCGGCGATCAATCGCAGCGAGCGCTCGTACTTTGCGGTGTACAACGTGGCGCGGCGGCGGATGTCGAACTTCTATCTCGAGCTGAACACGACCGAAGGGCGCGAGACGTTCCGCCGCGAGATCCGCGCGGAGATCGCGCACGACGAGGAGCTCCGCGAGCTGCAGGACGCCATCAACGAAGCGCTGCTCGAAGAAGTGATCACCAAGATCCGCCTGGAAGCGTTCTACATCAACCAGCTGCTGCCGCGGATCATCGAAGAGCAGGACACGAAACTGCGCAACGACTTCCTCTCCAACTCGGGCCTCGACCGCTTCCAGATCGAAGAGCTCGAGCACGAGTACTTCGAGATGCGCGCCTTCCCTCCGCAGCTGCTGGAGACGATTCAGCGCCCGGCCGCAGTGGCGTGACGCAGTCTTTGCATGACGAACCGCCTCGCCAACGAAACGTCGCCGTACCTTCTGCAGCACGCGCACAACCCCGTCGATTGGTATCCGTGGGGTGAAGAAGCGCTGGCGAAGTCGCGCGCCGAAGACAAACCGATCTTTCTCTCCATCGGGTACTCCGCCTGCCACTGGTGCCACGTCATGGAGCGCGAGTCGTTCGAAGCGGAAGATGTGGCCGAGGTGCTGAACGAGCACTTTGTGGCGATCAAAGTCGATCGCGAAGAACGGCCCGACATCGATTCGATCTACATGCAGGCCGTGCAGATGATGACCGGCCACGGCGGCTGGCCGATGTCGGTTTTTCTCACGCCGGAAGGCAAGCCGTTCTACGCGGGAACGTACTTTCCGCCGAGCGATCGTCACGGCATGCCCGGCTTCAAACGCGTCCTGTTTCACGTGGCCGACGCGTACAAGCAGCGGCGCCGCGATGTGGAAGAAGCGTCGAACGAAGTGGCGCAGGCGCTGGGCAGCGCGATCCGCACGCAGCGCGGCGCCATCTCGCACGACGCGCTCGATCGCGCCGCAGGCCGCATCGCGCAAAGCTACGACGCTGTGAACGGCGGCTTCGGCGGCGCGCCGAAGTTTCCGCCGTCAATGTCGCTCGAGTTTCTGATGCAGATCGCCAACCGCACGAACGACGCGACGCTCCGCGGCATCATCGTCAACACATTGACCAAAATGGCGCGCGGCGGAATGTACGACCAGGTGGGCGGCGGCTTCCATCGCTACTCCGTCGACGCGCGCTGGCTCGTGCCGCATTTCGAGAAGATGCTGTACGACAACGCACTGCTGGCGCGGCTCTACACGCGCGCATGGCAGTGGACGAAGGATCCGTTCTTCGCGCGGATCGCGGGCGAGATCTTCGGCTTCGTCTCGCGCGAGATGACGTCGCCCGACGGCGGCTTCTATTCGACGCTGGACGCCGATTCGGAAGGTGAAGAAGGGAAGTTCTACGTCTGGACGCGCGCCGAAGTGCTGGAGCTTCTCGGCGCTGACGAAGGCCGCGCGTTCTGCGCGCTTTACGACATCACCGACGGCGGCAATTGGGAAGGGCACAACATCCTGAACGTGCCGCGCGATCCCGCCGCCGTGGCCGCAGATCTCGGCCTCACGCTCGATCAACTCGGCGACATCGCCGCGCGCGGCAAATGCAAGCTGTACGGCGTGCGCTCGCAGCGCATCTGGCCCGGCCGCGACGAAAAAATTCTGGCCGGCTGGAACGGCTGGATGCTCGCCGCCTTCGCCGAAGGCGCGCTCGCGTTCAATAACTACGACGATGTCGTGCGCCGCAACGCGGACTTTCTGCTCACGCGCATCGACGCGAACGGGCGCCTCACGCGCCACGCCAAAATCGCCGGCCTCCTCGAGGATTACGCGGGCGTGGCGTGGGGACTCACGCTCGCCTACGAAGCGACGCGCGTGCGCCGCTACCTCGACGCCGCGCGCGGTCTGGTCGAACAGATCCTGACGCGCTTCCGCGATGACGCCGGCGGTTTCTTCGACACGCCGATCGATCACGAGCAACTGATCACGCGGCCGAAGGATCTCTTCGACAACGCGACGCCGTCCGGCAACTCCGTCGCGTGCGACGTGCTGCTGCGCCTCGCGCTGCTGTTCGGCGAAGAGCGTTACGCGGAGATCGCCACCGAAGCGCTGGAATCGGTCTTCCCTCTCTCCGAACGCTACGCCTCCGGCTTCGGCTTCCTCCTCGGCGTCGCCGAATGGCGCGCCGGCCAGCCGCGCGAAATCGCACTCACCGGCGAGATCGAGCCATTCCTCCGCGTCATCGGCGAAACGTACCTGCCGCATCGCGTGCTCGTGGCAGGAACCGAATCCGCGGATCTGCCGCTCATGCAAAACCGCCCGGCGGAAACCACGCGCGCCTACGTCTGCGTCGGCTACGCGTGCGAGGAACCGGCGACGACGACGGAGATGTTGCGCGCGCAGCTGGGCGGTGCTTAGGCGCCGGCCCAGGCGCCGCGCAGGCTCATGGGCTCATAGGCTCATGGGCTCATAGCAGC
>DASSMK010000357.1:0-2974 GCA_035688915.1 Thermoanaerobaculia bacterium | reverse complement strand
CGATTCGGCGGGCGAGGGCGCCCGCCGCTCCAACGTTTTTTCGCGTTATGCCCAGTCGATCAAGCGGTGGCGCAGCGCGTACTGAAACAGCTCACGCATATCCGCCACGGCGAGTTTCTGCAGCAGCCGTGTGCGATGCGTGGCCACGGTGCTTTCGGTAACGTCGAGATCGTGCGCGATCATCTTCTGGCGCTTGCCGGCCAGCAGCATCTCCAGGATCTGCCGCTCGCGCGCGGAGAGCGTGTCGTGGCGTCCGGGCAGCGGACCGTCATCACTCATCACCACGTCGTCGAGCGGCCGCACGAGCGTCGTGATGTAGCGCATCGATCCGTAACTCGCCACGGTCACGGACGCGTGGAGCGGCACTGACGTTCCTTCCCGATGTCGCGCGGCGAAACGATACGTCGACGGTGCGAGCTGTCCCGTGAGGCGCAGCCGTCCGAAGCGCAGCAGGCGATCGACGTCGCTCGCGGCGATCAGCGAAGCGACCGGCTGATGGAGGAGCTCCGCGGCGCGGCGGTAGCCGAGGAGTTGGGCGTAGGCGGTGTTTGCATAGACGACGCGCTCGCCGGTTTCGACGACGATGCCTGCCTCGATCGAATCGAGAGCGACGGTGAGCCAGAGCGGCGGTTCGCTGGGGATCAAAGACATAGTTATTTGATCTACGAATGGGCTACGCGATCGGATGTACGCAATGCAAAGAGATCGCGCGCTCGCGAGGAAATTGGCCCGATTCGGCCGTTTTGTCAGGGAACACACCGTCAGCGTTGCGGAACGGTCGTAGAAAAGCGACGCCGCGGGCACGGCAGCGGGTGGCCGGAGTGCAGAAGCGGCCCGGCGGAGGACATGCCCCGCATGAGAAAACAATTCATTCTGGCCTTAGCACTCGGAAGTTTGATTCCGCTGTCGGCACTCGCTTCATCGCATCGCGAAGCGCCGCTCATCACCGAAGACCCGACGATGGACAACACCGACGTCTACGCGTTCCGCAGCCCGGACGCGCCGGACACGGTCACGATCATCGCGAACTACATTCCGCTCGAAGAGCCGTCGAGCGGTCCGAACTTCTACAACTTCTCCACCGCCGGCGTGTACGAGATTCACATCGACAACAACGGCGACGGCGTGGAAGACATCACCTACCAGTTCCGCTTCCGCAACGACATTCGCAATCAGTCGACCTTTCTCTACAACACCGGCCCGGTGCTGACGCTCGACTCGGCGAATCTCAATTTCCGCCAGTTCTACACGGTCAATCGCATCACCGGACCGCGCCGCACCGGCACTTCTTCGCCGATGGGCACCGAGTTCCAGGTGGCGCCCGCGAACATCGGACCGAAATCGACGCCCGATTACGCGGCGCTCGCCAATGCCGCGATCGCGAATCTGCCGAACGGCGCGGGCAAAGTCTTCGCGGGTCCTCGCGACGATCCGTTCTTCGTCGATATCGGCGCGATCGTCGATCTGCTCACGCTGCGCCCGATCCAGCAGCTGCACAAAGTGCCGCCCATGGCCGCATCGGCGAATGGCGTCGATGGTCTGCGCGGCTACAACGTGCATTCGATCGCCATTCAGGTTCCGATCGCCCAACTCGTTTCCGGCAGCAGCCTGCCGAACGCGCCGACCGCGGCGAACGCAGTGATTGGCGTGTGGGCGACGTCGAGCCGCTCGCGCGTGACGGTCCTGAATACCGGTGGCACGCGCCGCCAGCTGATCGGTGGTACGTCGCAGGTCTCGCGCCTGGGTATGCCGCTCGTGAATGAAGTCGTCACCAACCTGAAGTTCAAAGACATCTTCAACGCCTCCGAGCCGAGCGGCGACAAAGCGCTCTTCGACGGTAACGCCGAATTCCGCAATCGCATCCTCGATCCGGAAGCGGCCAAGCTGATGACGCTTCTGTACGGCGTCGATGTGCCGCCCGCGCCGCGCAACGATCTCGTGCAGGTCTTCCTGACCGGCATTCCGGGCGCGACGATGCCGCCGAACGTGACGCCGGCCGAGATGCTGCGCCTGAACGTCGCCATCCCCACCACCGCCACCGCCAACGTGAATCGCCTCGGCGTCATCGCCGGCGACAACGGCGGCTTCCCGAACGGCCGCCGTCTCGCGGATGACGTGGTGGACATCGAGCTGCGCGTCGTCGCGGGCGTGCTCGTGCCGGGCTACAACAAGGCTCCGAACAACGCGCTCACCGACGGCGTCGATGCGAACGAGTCCGCGTTCCTCAGCACGTTCCCGTATACCGCGCTGCCGCATCAGGGCTTCGAGAGCCGGCCGCACGCGAATCAGTAGCCGGAGAATTCCATGCGCAAATCACTCTTTCTCTTTCTTCTCTCGGGCGCTCTCCTGCTGCCATGCGCTGCGTTCGCGCAGAGCGTCTATTCCGACACGTACGTGATTCCGGTGGTCAGCCACACGCAGGGTTTGGGCGGTTCGCTCTGGATGAGCGACGTCGCGATCACGAACTTCTCGTCGACACCGCTGAACGTGGAGCTGGTGGTCGTCGAATCGGGCGCCACGAACATGGACAACATCTATCCGCTGACGACGGCGACGAACGACGGCGCGATCACAGTGCCGGCCAACGCGACGGTCGTGTTGCGCGACGTGCTGAACGGCCATCGCGGCATGACCAACACGTACGGCGCTTTGATTCTCGGCGGCGACAAGCCGTTCGCGGTCACGAGCCGTTTGTACAACGGCGGCACCGGCGGCAACATGGTCGGCCAGACTGTCACGCCGGCGCGCGATTTCTTCGAGAACAGCACCGGTCAGGCCGATAACGCGGCAGTCGCGTATCTGCCCGGGTTGGTGAGCAACGCTTCGGCGCGCACGAACATCGGTTTCGTGGCCGGCAGCGGCAGTAACGCCGGCGCGTCGATGAACGTGGAAGTGCGCATCAAGAACGCGGCGGGCCAGACGCTCGGCACGCGCAACTTCTCGATCGCGTCGGGCAACTTCACGCACGTGCAGT
>DASSMK010000356.1:0-13217 GCA_035688915.1 Thermoanaerobaculia bacterium | reverse complement strand
CGGCGGGCGAGGGCGCCCGCCGCTCCAACGTTCAGCGCACGCGCTCCGCGGCACTTCCGTTGCACACCAAACGCTCGATGTATCGCGTCCCCATCGCCACTTATCGCCTGCAATTCAACGCCGGCTTCACCTTCAAAGATGCGCGCGCCATCGCCGCGTATCTCGCGCAGCTCGGCATCACGGACATCTATTCGTCGCCGATCTTTCGCGCGCGCAAAGGGAGCACGCACGGCTACGACATCGTCGACGCGTCGATGCTCAATCCGGAGCTGGGCAGCGATGACGATTTCCAATCGCTGCACGACGAGCTGACGAAACGGAAGCTCGGCTACCTGCTCGACATCGTGCCGAATCACATGGCCGCCAGCCACGAGAACGCGTGGTGGATGAGCGTTCTCGAAAACGGTCCGCAGTCGCGCTTCCTGCACTACTTCGACATCGACTGGCGCGACGACAAAGTCCTCCTCCCCATCCTCGGCCGCCCCTACGGCGAAGCGCTCGAAGAAAAAGAATTGCAGCTCGGCTTCGATGCGGAAGGCTTCTTCATCGGCTACTTCGACAAGCGGCTGCCGGTGGCGCCGCATTCGTACGTGATCGTGCTGCGGCGTTGCGCGGACGCACTTCCTGCCGAAGGCGTGGCCGTGGAAGTGCGCGATCTCGTGGCGAATGACGCGGTGATCTCGAACAGCCGCTTCCTGAAGGACACGCTCACGCGTCTGAGCGCCGAGTCGTCCGAATTTCAGAAGGCGCTCGATGGGACGCTCGCGCAATTCAACAATGATCCGAATGCGCTGGACGAGTTACTGGCAGCGCAGTGGTATCGCCTCGCGTATTGGCGCATCGCCAGCGAGACGATCAACTATCGCCGCTTCTTCGATGTGACCGATCTGGTCGGCCTGAAGATGGAGAATCCGGAAGTCTTCGAGATCCGCAACCGCAGCGTCATCGATTGGGTGGCGGAGGGGAAGATCACCGGGCTGCGCGTCGATCACATCGACGGCTTGCTGGATCCGCTGGCGTACCTGAACAAACTGCAGGCGCGGCTCGACGAGCATTACGTCGTCGTCGAAAAAATCCTGGCGCACGACGAGGTGCTGCCTCCGTCGTTTCATTGTGCCGGCACGACCGGCTACGATTTTCTCGACACCGCGAACGCCGCGTTCATCGATCCTGCCGGACTGGCGTCGCTCACCGACTTTTATCGCTCGTTCACCGGCATCACGCAGTCGTTCGAGGATCTCTGCTACGAGCGCAAGAAGCAGGTCATCAACGATCTCTTCTTCGGTGAGATGCGCGCCCTCGGCTCGCACGTCGCGGCGCTGGCCGTCGCGGATCGCAATGCGCGCGATTTCGCGCCGAGCGAGTTGATCGCCGCGCTGATCGAGATCACCGCGTGCATGCACGTCTATCGCTCGTACGTACGCGAAGTGCCGATCGCCGGCGGCGATCGCGAATGGATCACGCGAGCCATCACGGAAGCGCGCCATCGCGCGGCGCATCTCGACAAGCGGCTCTTTCACTTCCTCGAAATGGTCCTGCTGCTCGAGCCGCCCGATTACATCGCGCAGGAGCGCGAGCGGTGGCTGGAGTTCGTGATGCGCTGGCAGCAGTTCACCGGCCGCGTCATGGCCAAAGGCGTGGAGGACACGTCCTTCTACAATTACAACCGCCTCATCTCGCTGAATGAAGTGGGCGGCGAGCCGGGACGTTCGCCGGAATTCGATCCCGTGGCGGAGCTGCACGCGCGCAACGAGCGCATCGCGCGCGACTGGCCGCACACCATGAACGCGACGTCCACGCACGACACCAAGCGCAGCGAAGACGTGCGCGCGCGCATTCATGTGCTCTCCGAGATCGCCGGCGATTGGACGCGGCACGTGAAGCGCTGGTCGAAGCTGAACAAGCACGACGGCGCGCCTGACGCGAACGAAGAGCTGCTGATTTATCAAACGCTCGCGGGCATGTGGCCGCTCGACGATGCGGAACTCGCGTCGGTACCGGACCGCTTGCGGGCGTATCTGGAGAAAGCGGCGCGCGAAGCGAAAACGCATTCGAGCTGGCTCATACCGAACGTCGAGCACGAAAAAGCGCTGCAGGACTTTGCGACAGGCATTCTGGAAAAGGATGCCTTTCGCGCGTCGTTCACCAGGTTTCAGAAACGAGTGGCCTTCCACGGCTTTCTCAACGCGCTGTCGCAGGTCGTGCTCAAAGCCACGTCGCCCGGCCTGCCCGACTTTTATCAAGGCACGGAGTTGTGGGATTTCAGCCTCGTCGATCCCGACAACCGACGCCCGGTCGATTACGACAAACGCGCGGCGCTGCTGCGCGACGTGCAGACCGCCACGCCTTCCGTGCTGCTGCGCAATTGGAGCGATGGCCGCGTAAAGCTCTACGTCACGCACCGCACGCTCCTCACGCGCGCTGCACATGCGGACACATTCCGCGACGGCGCCTATCGCGCCGTCACGTCCGAGTCCCCAAACGTCATCGCCTACACACGCGGCGACGACATCCTCGTCGCCGTTCCGCGCCTCACCACGCAGCTGGTGAAACCGCCGCAGCTTCCTCTCGCCGAAGTGTGGCGCGATCACGCGCTCGACATCGGCGGCGCCTGGAAGAACATCTACACCGGTGAGACCGTCGACGGCGACCGCCTCGCGCTCAGTGACGTATTCGCGTCCTTCCCCGTCGCCGTTTTCGAACGGGCGTAGACTTTACGCATGACTCCCGAGACCTCGACGAAACTGACGTACGAGGATTTTCTCCTCCTGCCGGAAGACGGCCGGCGCCACGAGATCATCGATGGGGAGCATTACGTGACGCCCTCGCCGGCGACGAAACATCAGGCCATCTCCTTCAACCTGACGCTCGCACTCGGCAACTACACGCGCGCGTCGCGTCTGGGCCGCATCTTCGCCGCGCCGTACGACGTCGTGCTGTCCGCGAGCGACATCGTGGAGCCCGATCTCGTCTTCGTGAAATTCGACCGCGCACACATCATCGCCGAGGCTCACATCGAAGGCGCACCCGATCTCGTTATCGAGATCCTCTCCCCCGGCACACGCAAACGCGACGAAACGATCAAGCGCAAACTCTACGAGCGCGCAGGCGTCTTCGAATACTGGCTCGTCGATCCCGAAAGCGAGCGGATCACCATCTACCGCAACGACGGCGCCCGCTTCGCACGCGTGGAAGTAGGGGCTGTGATCACCTCACTCGTCCTGCCGGGATTCGAATTGGCGCTGGCCGATGTTTTCGCGATGGAGTAGACCGTCGTGGAATCGGCGAAGCTCACATACGCGGAGTTCATGCAGTTGCCGTACGACGGCTACTACTACGAGCTCATTGACGGCGAAGTGGTTCGCTATGCCTCGTGCTACACAAAACATCAGCTGGTGCGTGGGCATTTGGGCACGCGCTTGTGGCAATACCTGCGGGATTCGCTCGAACGTTGCGTCTTTTTCGCACCGATCGGCATCCTCATCGCCGATGACCTCGTGCTGATGCCGGACATCGTCGTCGTGAAGAATGAACTACTGACGGAGTACGACATTCACGGCGTGCCGGACATCGTGGTCGAGATTCTGTCAGAGGAATCACGACATGCCGACGAGACCACGCGTTTTAGCGCGTACGAGCGCCACGGAGTGCCCGAGTACTGGATCATCGACCCTGCGGCAGAATCCGTGAAGTTTTACCGCCGCGACGCGAACGACAAGTTTCAATGCGCGATCGAGCTGACTTGCGCCACGGGCGGCATGATTACCTCACCGCTGCTGCCTGGATTCCAGGAGCCGATCGCAGACATCTTCGACAGAGTCTTCAAACCCGCCCCGTAACCTCCGCCAGTTTGTGCAGTTTCTGCGCGTGCTCGCGCGTCAGCGCGCCGTGCTCAATGCGCCAGCTCCAGTTGTCCTCCTCCGCACCCGGCCGATTCATTCGCGCTTCCGTCCCGAGGCCGAGGACGTCTTGCGCAGGGATGATGGCGATTTGGGCGATGGAGGTGAAGGCTGTGCGGATGAAGGCCCAGGCGATTTCGTCGCCCGAGGCGCCGAGGTAGGCTTCGGCGTTCACGCGCTCGAGGTCGGGCGCCTGGTCGTACCAGCCGCGCGCGGTGTCGTTGTCGTGCGTGCCGGTGTAGACGACGGTGCGCGGCTCGTAGAGATGCGGCAGGTGCGGGCTGTCGGTGTGGCCGAAGGCGAACTGCAGGATCTTCATCCCCGGGAGGCCGATGGCGCGACGCAGATCGTGCACGTCCTGCGTGATGAAGCCGAGGTCTTCGGCGATGAGTGGGAGGTCGCCGAGAGCGGTGCGGAGCGCTTCGAAGAGCGGCAGACCCGGACCAGGCATCCAGCGTCCGTGAATGGCCGTTTCTTCTGACGCCGGGATTTCCCAATACGCGGCGAAGCCGCGGAAATGATCGAGGCGGATCAGATCGGCGAAGCGCAGATTCGCGCGCACGCGCGAGATCCACCAGCGATAGCCGCTCTCGCGCATCGCATCCCAACGGTAGAGCGGATTGCCCCAGCGCTGGCCCGTCGCGCTGAAATAGTCGGGCGGCACGCCGGCCACGTTGATCGGGAAGCCGGTCTCGTCGAGCTGGAACAATTCGCGATTCGCCCACACGTCGGCGCTGTCGCCGGCGACGTAGATCGGCACGTCACCCATGATGCGGATGCTGCGCGCGTGCGCCGCTTCGCGCACCGACGCCCATTGGCGAAAGAAGAGGAACTGCACGTACATCCAGAACTCGATCTCGCCAGCCAGCTCGTGCCGCGCGTCATCGAGCGCACGCGCATCGCGCGCCACGATTTCCTTCGGCCACTCCCACCACGGCGCGCCGCCGTTCGTTTCCTTCATGGCCATGTACAGCGCGTAATCGTCGAGCCATTCGCTCTGCTCGCGCGCGCGCACGAAGGCCTCGCGCGCGGCGCGCTGTTCGTCCGTCGCGTGCGCGCGGAAGTGCTCCCACGACGCGCGCAGGATCTGCATCTTCAGCCGCTCCACGCGCGTGAACTCCACGTGATCGTCGGCGAACGTCGGCGGCTCCGCCACCGTTTCCGCGGAGAGCAAATTCTCCTGCAGCAGGCGTTGCGGCGAGATCAGCAGCGGATTGCCGGCGAACGACGAAAGGCAGCCGTACGGCGAGAAACCGTAGCCGGGAGGATTGAGCGGCAGCACCTGCCAGATGCGCATGCCGGCGCTCGCCATCCAATCGAGGAACGCGATCAGCTCGTCGCCGAGATCGCCGATGCCGTAGCTTCCGGGCAGCGAGGTGGGATGGAGCAGGATGCCCGCCGTGCGGGCGTCAGTCGGGGACGGGGTCATTGCGCGAGATGGTAAACGCAGTCGCGGCGTCAGGCACGCGCCGCTTGCGGACTGATCGTCAGCTTTTCGCCGAGGAGATCGAAGAGCTCGAGCCAGCGGCGCGAGGAGTGGCCGTTCGTCGCGCTGGCGATGGCCGGACGCACGGCCGCAAGCAGCCGGTAATACGTGTTCTGCACGCGCCGCAGATCAACCGCCACGCCGGCATCGTTCGTCACCGACACCAGCGCCTCGTACAGCTCCAGCCGGTCCACATCCTCGGGGTGATCCGCGAAGCGATACGCCGCCTTCTCGATCGCGCGCTTCAGCGCCATCAGGGTCGTCTCGTCCAGCGTCACGTTTTCGTCTTGCGCCTCACGCAAACGCGAAGCGAGCTCCGGCACGCGCGGCTCCTCGCTTTCCAGCAGCCGGCGAATCGAGACATTGAGATCGAATTCGGCTGCGGTCTGCAGCACCTTCGGCACGGGGATGCCCAGGCGCGTGTGGAAGCGCATGAGCGGATCGTAGCGCTCGTGCAGCTGCCGGAACGCCGACTCTGCCTCTTCCAGCGTGGCGTTGCACAACTGCGAGAGGATGCGCCGCTGCTCGTCGCGGAAGAGCGAGCGAATCGAGATCGGCGTCTCGCCGAAATGTTGATCGAGGAGGCGGATCACTTTCGGGATCCCGCCCGGCTCCATCGCATCCAGCAGCTCGCATTTGACCGCGTCGTAATGCGAGCCCGCGCGGAGCGAGCGGAGGCCGCCGGTGATCTCCGTTTCGCCGAGATGCAGCACGGCGAACTCGAAGAGGCCTTCTTCGTGCGTGATGCGCGAGCGGACGTCGATCGCCGCGATGGCCAGTCGCGCGCGGCCGCTCTTCTCCACATGAAAGTCGCGGCGCAGCACGTCGTAGCAATAGACGCGCGCCTCGTCGTCGAAATGATCGAACAGCGATGCCACGGCGTAGTGCGCCGCGAGTCGTCGCAGATCGAGGCGCGTGGGAATCACTTCGCGCTCGTAGATCTGTCGCGCCGTGCCGCGCTCGGGAAGATTGCTGCGCGCGGGCGCGACACGCTCGATGAACGCTGGCTCGAGCGACGCACCGGAAAGGCGCTCGCCGAGCTGCAGCGCGCGCGCGGCGTAGTTCAGCACCTGCGTCGTTTCGATGCCGGAGACGTCGTTGAAGAACCAGCCGCAGCTCGTGTACATCAGCTGCGCGTTGCGCTGCATCTCCATCAGCTCGAGGATCGTCGACGTATCCGCGCCGTCGCGCGCATGTTTGGTCAGGAAGCGGTGCACGCATTCATCGGAGCGATCGAGGATCACGTCGATGTATGCGTCGCGCGCCTCCCACACATCGTGCAGTTGCTCGCGTCCGACGCGTTCGAAGATCACCGCCAGCTCGTCGCGCAGCCAGTCCAGCGCCGAACGAAGCGGCGCGCGCCACTGCTGATTCCAACCGGCGCCTGCACCGGTGTTGCAGCCGCAGTCGCTGCGCCAGCGCTCCACGCCGTGCGCGCAGCTCCACGCCGTCTGTTCGCGCACCTGCACTTCATGCGTCGGCGGAACGAGCTCCAGAAATTCGCCGTAGTTCGTCAGCCTGGCCAGGCCGCGCTCTTCGATGTACTGCAGCGCATAGGCGAGGGCCATGTCGCCGAAGCGATGATGATGGCCGTACGTTTCGCCGTCCGTGGCGATGTTCACGAGCTGCGGATGCGCGCGCGATTCCGAGAACGCGCCGCTGAGGCGATGCGCGAACGTCTCGCCGCGCGCCAGCAGATTCTCGAACGCCACCGCGCGCGAGATCGGTCCGTCGTAGAAGAAGATGGCGATGCTGTTGCCGGACGGCAGCCGGCAAACGTACGGCATGGTCGGATCGAGATTGCCGTTCGCTTCGCGCCACGACGTTTCGCCGATGCGCCGCCAGCGCGCCGCCTGATGCGGCTCGAGAATCGTGTAGGCGATTCCTTCGGCCGCCAGCGCTTCGAGCGAAGCCACGTCGACCGCTGTTTCCGGCAGCCACATGCCTTCCGGTTTGCGGCCGAAGCGCCATTCGAAATCGCGCAGGCCCCAACGCACCTGCGTCCGTTTGTCGCGCTCGTTCGCGAGCGGCAGGATGACGTGGTTGTACGCCTGCGCGATCGCGCAGCCATGGCCGGAGAAGCGCTCACGGCTCATGCGATCGGCATTCAGCACGGCGGCGTATGTGTCGGGCGCGCAGTCGGCGAGCCACGAGAGCAGCGTTGGCCCGAAGTTGAAGCTGATCGAGCCGTAGTTGTTGACGATCGAGAGGATGCGGTCCTGCGCGTCGAGGATGCGCGAGGTGGCGTTCGCTTCGTAGCACTCCGCGGTGATGCGCTCGTTCCAGTCGTGGAACGGGAAGGCCGAGTCCTGCGTCTCCACCGCTTCCAGCCACGGATTCTCGCGTGGCGGCTGGTAGAAATGTCCGTGCACGCAGATGTAGCGGGTGGCGCTCATGGGAGCGCGATCCTACCGCAGCTGCGCGGAGCCGCTCATCAGCATTCCCGTCCGGCTCAGAACTCGCAAGGCGGTATAAAGTTCGGTCTGTTCAAGCAAAGGAGTCCTCATGGCTGATTCGCATTCCCAGGCTCGCGTCGTGGAAGTTCTGCGCCGGCGCGAAGCCGAGATTCTCAAGCAGTGGATTGCCGCGCAGGAGCACGACCTCTCATTGCGCAACAATCTTCTTCGCGCCGGTGAGCTCGACGAGCAGTCGCGGGCATTCTTAGGTCTCGTGCTCACCGCGTTCGATGCCGGCGGCACATCCGACGTCACGTCGCAAGCGTGGGCCGGCGTGCGCGACTTCATCGCCTCCACCTCCCGCTCGCGCGCACGCCAGGGCTTCACGCCGGCCGAAACGGCCGCGTTCATCTTCTCGCTCAAGCAGCCGCTGTTCTCCGCGCTGAGTGCCGAGATCTCCGGCAACGAGCTGGCCGACTCGCTCTGGTTCGTCTCCACGCTGCTCGACGGCCTGGGTCTCTACTCGACCGAGACGTACCAGAAGGGCCGCGAAGAGATCATCACGCGCCAGCAGCACGAACTGCTCGAGCTCTCCACGCCGGTCGTGCAGCTCTGGCGCGGCGTGCTCGCGCTGCCGCTCATCGGCACGCTGGACAGCGCGCGCACGCAGGTGGTCATGGAAAGCCTGCTGCAAGCCATCGTCGATACCGGCTCGCAGATCGCCATCATCGACATCACCGGCGTGCCGGTGGTGGACACGCTCGTCGCGCAGCATCTGTTGAAGACCGTCGCCGCGGCGCGTCTGATGGGCGCGGACTGCATCATCAGCGGCATCCGTCCGCAGATCGCGCAGACCATCGTCCACCTCGGCGTCGAGATCAACGACGTGTTAACGAAAGCGACGCTCGCCGACGCCTTCGCCATCGCGCTCGCGCGCATCGGCATGGCCGTCACGCGCAAGAGCTCTTCGCAGCAGCAGCAGCAGCAGCAACAACAGCAGCCGCGTACGCCGAGGATGGAGTAAGCGATGGAGAGGATCCCAATCCTCAAGATGGGGAAGTGTCTCCTCGTCTCCATCCAGGTCGACATGGATGACCGCACCGCCATGTCGCTGCAGGACGACCTCACCGAGCAGATCGTCAAACATCGCGCGAAAGGTGTGCTGATCGACATCTCGTCGCTCGACGTCGTCGACTCGTTCATCGGACGCATGCTCGCCAACACCGCCGCCATGGCGCACGTGCTCGACGCCGAAACAGTCGTCGTGGGCATGCAGCCGTCCGTCGCCATCACGCTCGTCGAGCTCGGGCTGTCGCTGAAAGGCGTGCGCTCCGCGCTCAACGTGGAGCGCGGCATGGAGTTGCTGCGCGGTCTGGACGACGGGGAAGAAGAGCCGGAAAGCACGGATGCCGACGAAGAGTGAATCGATCGCCGTTCGCAGCGGCAGCGAAGTCGTCAGCGTCCGCCACGCCGTCCGCAAATGGGCGGTGGAGCTGGGCTTTTCCCTCATCGAACAGACCAAGATCGTCACCGCGGCGAGCGAGCTCGCGCGCAACATGGTCGATTACGGCGGCGGCGGCACGCTGACGCTCGAGTCGCTCGATGACGGCATTCGCCGCGGCCTGCGCCTGATCTTCGAGGATCAAGGCCCCGGCATCGCCGACATCGACCAGGCACTGCGCGACGGCTTCACCAGCGGCGCCGGCATGGGTCTCGGCCTCGGCGGCGCCAAACGTCTCTCCAACGAATTCGACATCCGCTCGGCGCCGGGCCAGGGAACACGAGTCACGATCACGCGCTGGAAAGGCGTTTCGTGAACGCTCCCGCCACAGTCGTGCAAGTGAGTGAAGGAAGCGGCGTGGCGGATGCGCGCCGCGCCGTGGCGCAATGCGCCGAGTCGCTCGGTCTCGGCGAAACGGCCATCGCGAAAGCGGCGCTCATCGCCACGGAACTGGCCACGAACCTGATCAAGCATGCAAGCGGCGGCACGATCGTCGTCACCGCCGATCGCATGCGCCTGCATCCGCTCACGATCATCGCCATCGACAAAGGTCCGGGCATGACGAACGTCTCGGCGGCAATGCGCGATGGCTACTCCACCGCCGGAAGCTCCGGCACCGGTCTCGGCGCCGCGACGCGTGCCGCTGCGTTCTCCGACATTTACTCGCTGCCGGGCAAAGGGACGGCCATTCTCTGCCGCGTGGAAGACGATCGTCCCAGCCGCGTCACGCCGTCGCTCGACGCGCCGAACGCGCTGAACGTCGACGGATTCGCGGTCCCGAAAAGTGGCGAGCACGATTCCGGCGATTCGTGGATCGCCGTCTCCACGCGCGATGAAGTGACGGTCCTTGTCGCCGACGGCCTCGGACACGGCGGCGCGGCGGCAGTCGCCTCGAACGAAGCCGTGCGCGTGATGCAGCAGCAGCGCGCACGTCCGTTGCCGGAGATCCTCGAATTGATGCACGGCGCGCTGCGGCCCACGCGCGGCGCGGCGGTCGGTGTTGCGCGCATTTTCCTTTCGCATCGCCGCCTCGACTTCGCGGGCGTCGGCAACATCTCCGGCACGATCGTCGACGATGCCAGCGTGCGCAAAGTGGTGTCGCTGAACGGCATCGTCGGCCATGAGATGCGCAAGGTGCAGACGTTCTCGTATCCCTGGAGCGCGACGTCGCTTTTGATCATGCATTCCGACGGCATCGGCACGAGCTGGCATTTCGAAAACTATCCCGGCCTGCGCCAGCACGACTCGGCGCTCGTCTCCGCCGTGCTCTATCGCGATCACACCCGCGGCACCGACGACGCGACCGTCGTCGTGGCGAAAGCGAGCTAACCGATGGCGTCGCTTCCGATCTCATCGATCTCGCTCCACTTCGAGTATGACCTCGTGGCCGCACGACGCCGCGCGCGCCAGATCGCGGCCGTGCTCGGATTCGAAGATCAGGATCAGACGCGCATCGCTACGGTCGCCTCCGAGATCGCGCGCAACGCGCTGCGCTACGGCGGCGGCGGGCGCTTCGAATTCGGCCTCGAACAGCGCGACTCGCGGCAGCTGCTCGTCATGACGATCTCCGATCGCGGGCCGGGCATCCGCAATCTCGATGAAGTGCTCAGCGGCACGTACCGCTCCACGACCGGCATGGGCATCGGCATCGTCGGCGCGCGCCGGCTGATGGACGACTTCACCGTCACCTCCAGTCCCGACAAGGGAACGACGGTGGTGATGAAGAAAGCGCTGCCGCCCACGGCGCCGGAACCGACGCCGAAGCGCATCGAAGAAATCGTCAACGAGCTGGCGAAGCAGCGACCGGAGAGTCCGCTCGAAGAGATCCAGCAACAGAATGCGGAGCTGCTGCAGGCGCTCGCCGATCTCAACACGCGGCAGGAGGAGCTCTCGCGCCTCAATCAGGAGCTGGAAGATACGAATCGCGGCGTGCTCGCGCTGTATGCGGAGCTCGACGAAAAAGCGGAATCGCTGCGCCGCGCGGACAGCGTGAAGACGCGCTTCCTCTCCGACATGAGCCACGAGTTCCGCACGCCGGTGAACTCGATTCTCGCGCTGGCGCGGTTGCTCGACGAAACACCGCTCGAAGCGGAGCCGCGCAAGCAGCTCGGCCTCATTCGCCGCGCGGCGGAGGATCTGGAGACGCTCGTTTCCGATCTGCTCGATCTCGCGAAGATCGAAGCAGGGAAGGTCGACGTGCGGCCGGCGGAGTTCGAGATCACGACGCTCTTCAGCGCGCTGCGCGGCATGCTGCGGCCGCTGCTGCTCAACCGCTCCATCTCGCTCGTTTTCGAAGACGTCGACGGGCTGCCGCTGATGAACACGGACGAGGGGAAGGTCTCGCAGATCCTGCGCAACTTCATCTCGAACGCGTTGAAGTTCACCGAGGCGGGGGAGATTCGGGTCAGTGCGGCGATGATCGAAGACGGGATCGTGCGCTTCTGCGTTGCCGACACCGGCATCGGCATTGCGCCCGAAAATCTGGAGCGCGTGTTCGATGAGTTCACGCAGATCGACAACCCGCTCCAGGCGCACCGCAAAGGCACCGGCCTCGGACTGCCGCTCACGCGCAAGCTGGCCACGATTCTCGGCGGCGCGGTCGGCGTGCGCAGTGAGCTCGGCGTCGGTTCGACGTTCTGGGCCGAGCTGCCCATTCGCTTCGCCGGCCTTCCGGCACAGCGGCGCCGCCGCCAATCCGGCGACACGGCGGACGATGCAGAAGCGGCGCCGCTGCGGATCCTGATCATCGATGACGATGACACCGCGCGCTACACGCTCAGCAACTTCGCGACGCGCCCCGACGCGATCATTTTCGAAGCGGACAACGGGCAGGCGGGCATCGCGCGCGCGCAGGCCGAGCATCCGGACGTCATCCTGCTCGACTTGATGATGCCGGGCATCGGCGGTCACGAAGTGTTGCAGCGCCTCAAGAGCGATCCGGTGACGGAACCGGTGCCGGTCATCATCGTCACGTCGCGTTTCATCAACGACGACGAGCGGCGGCAGATCCTGACGCGTGCGTCGCAGGTCGTCTACAAAGGCGACATCTCGCGCGAAGTGGTGAGCCGCGCGGTCGATGAAGCGTTGCGCAGCGTGGGGCGGTGACGTCAGCCGCCGATTGCGGCGGAGACCGCGCGCGTCAACGCATCGACGTCGAGCGGCTTGCGGAAGACCTGACGCACGAGCCCCGGAAACATCTCCGCGAGCTTCTCGCTCGGCACATCTTCGGCCGGTGCGCCGGTGATGACGAAGACGGCGGGCGGCCTCTGCAATTTTGAGAATGGATCGGCGAGCAGCGCGCGCAGCGAGGTGAGCAGGTCGATGCCGCTCATGTGCGGCATCATCAGATCGAGCACGAGGCAGGCGTACGCGCGCGACGAAAGAAAGTGCAGCGCCTCCGCGCCGTCGCGCGCCCAGTCGACGGCGAGCGTCGAATGCTCTCGAAAATACTCGACCAGCAGCCGGCGAATCAGCTCGTCATCGTCGACGACGAGTACACGGTGCTCCTGCATATCCGGCGGACGGAAAAGCACGAATTTCGCCAGACTCCGCCGCGCGGAACCGTCAGAGTTGCCGCAGCATCTCGATCTCGCGGACGAAGAGCTCCGCGCCGTTCGCGGCGAGGAATGCGGCGATGCCGCGGTCGCGGTCGTCGATGGTGAGGATGCGCAGCGGTTTCGCGGCGAGTTGCGCCGCTTCGCGCAGCAGGCGCGTGCCGATGCCGCGGCGGCGCGCGTCGCGTCGTACCGCGAGCTGAGCGAGATCGCCGGAAGCCGGGAAGAGAATGGCGTAGGCGTCTTCGTCGCCGAGGATGACGTGCGGGTCGCGGGCTCGGGCGATGGAGGCGTCGGAGTTCTGCCACGACAGCTCGACGTCCCGAAATGCACGTTGGAGCGGCGGGCGCCCTCGCCCGCCGACATCGTCCGGAGAGCCCG
>DASSMK010000355.1:0-22100 GCA_035688915.1 Thermoanaerobaculia bacterium | reverse complement strand
GTCTGGCTCGACGGCACGGTCATCATCGTCCGGCGCGAACCGAACGTGCAGACGAAATGATTCGCGTCGATGCGCGACCAGCACGGCCGCGACACCAGCTTCTCCAGCGCGTTGCCGGAGCGGACCAGCTCGTACGCGTCGGTGGCGCAGCGGCGAGCGGTGCTCGTGCGCAACGTGCGATCGGCGTGCGAGGCGAAGGCGTCGGCGCGGCTGCGCTCCGCGCGCAACACACGTGCGGCGGATTGCCACGAAAGCCGCGCGGCGCGCGCGAGCTGGTTGACCGACCAGCGCAAGCGTGCAAACTGCGCGCGCAATCGATCGTGCGTCAGCCGCCGAGTCACTTGTGCGTATCGCGCCAGAGACATTGCGTGCAGTGTAAACGCGAATCTGGTGCCGCCGCGGTCATCGCTTGTGGCGCTTCCGCGCATGGCGCTGCGATGCTTTCTCGAGCGAGTGCGTGTCGGCGATCGGCGTGTCGTGAGCGGCAAGCGTGGCCAGCCGCTGGTAGTGGCGATGGAGGATTTCCAACTCGTCTTCCGACAGATCCTCGACCGAGATGAGCCGGTTGTTCGCCGTCTCGATGGCCGCCACGAGCTCGTTCAGCTTCAGCTGCACGGCCAGCGCCCCTTTGTTCTGCGCGCGCTGGATCAGGAAGACCATCAGGAACGTGACGATGGTCGTGCCGGTGTTGATGACCAGCTGCCACGTGTCCGAAAAGTGAAAGATCGGCCCGACCACGGCCCACGCAACGATGATGCTGAGCGCGATGATAAACGCCCACGTGGAGCCTGCCTTCTCCGAGACCCAGGTCGCGAATTGCGATGAGACGTCGCCGAACCCTTTGCGTTTGCCGTTCGTGCTCACAGGCTCCTCCCCTCCATTACGATACCGCCATGGCGCTGCATATCGGCATTGTGGGCTGTTCGGCGGAAGGGGCGGCGCTTTGTTATCGCACCATCTGCACCGAAGCGCCGCAGCTGCTTGGCGCGCATGCGCATCCCGAGGTCACGCTGCATACGCATTCCCTCGGCGATTACGTGCAGTGCATCGAGAACAACGATTGGCGCGGCGTGGCGGAGCTGATGCTGTCGTCGGCGCGGAAGCTCGCCGCGGCCGGCGCGGACTTTCTGATCTGCCCCGACAACACGATTCATCAGGCGCTCCCGTTCGTGCTGCCGCAGTCGCCGCTGCCGTGGCTTCCGATTCCGGCGGTCGTCGCCGAAGAGGCGGCGCAGCGCGGCTTCACGCGCATCGCCCTTCTCGGCACGCGCTGGCTGGTCGAGAGCAATGTCTATCCGGCAGATTACGTGCGCGCAACGGAGGAAGAGCGCGCGGAGATTCATCGCGTGATCATGGACGAACTGGTGAACGGCATCTTCCGCGCGGAATCGATCGCGTACTTTCAGAAGACGATCGCGCGACTTGCGGATGAAGGTTGCGATGCGGTCGTTCTCGGCTGCACCGAGATCCCGCTCATCATCAACGACGGCAATTCGGCGTTGCCGGTGCTCGACTCCACGCGCCGGCTCGCGCGAGCGGCCATTCGTCGCGCGGCCGCGTGACGCGCGTCAGTGCACGCGGCCCGCAAAGTAGTCGCGCCAGTTTTCCGGCAACGCAGCCAGCTCACTGACGCGGCGCAGCAGCTCCGGATCGGGATGGCGTTCTTCGAACAGCTGCACGATCTGCGCGACGGAGATCGCTGCCGCATCGCGCGAGGCGATGACGATCTCGTCGCCGGCGGTGATGTGGCCTTCGCGCGTCACGGCCAGATAGAAGCCGCTTTTGCCGCTGCGATGGAAGCGCTTGACCATGTCCGGACGGTCGAAGCGGATGTTCAGTTTGTAGCAGGGAGTGCGCGGCTGCGTGACGACGAATTCGGCCGAGCCGATTTGCAACACGTCGCCGATGTGCAGATTCGCTTCAGTGAGTCCGGCAGTGGTGAGGTTCTCGCCGAATGCGGCCCAGGAGAGCTCCGTCCCGAGTTGCTCGCGCCAATACGGATAGTGCTCGGAGGGGTAGGCGTAAACCGCTTTCTCCGCGCCGCCGTGCACGGTGAGATCCGCCTGCCGGTCGCCGTCCAGATTGAGCCGCGCCACGCGAACGGAGCCGCTCACCGGCTCTTTGAAGATCGCCGTTTCGACGATGTGGCCGCCGGCAGTGACGCGCCGCGGCAATCCTACGTTTACAGATAAAAGAGAAGCGGCGTACGACGTCATGTGACGACATCGTACGCCGGAAAACCGTGAAGAGAGGCCCTGCGGCCTCTCCTCACAATGGGAAGTTCAATGGTTAGTGATTGCGCATTTCGTCGCGCGACGTATCGCCGGTCGACGTATTGCCGGTGCCGCGATATTCGTAGGCGTGGCGAATGTACGAGCGATCGCGATCGTAGCTCGCGCCGTAATCATTGCGCAGCTGCGTGTCGAGATCGTTGTTCCAGGTGGGATGTTTGGTCTTGTACTGGCTCTGTGCCGCGTAGCCGAAGCGGAAGGCATCTTCGTGAGTGTCGAAACCGTCCGTGGCGCCGGCGGCCTGCTTCACGGTGTCGTCAGCGTCCTGACCGAGCTCGCGCGCGTTTTTCACGCCGAAATCGTGCTTGGTCTGTTCCCAGTCGCGGCTGAACGCCGTCTTGACGCGCTGCCAGCCGTTGTCATGCTCGTCCGTATACCATTTGGGTTTGTTCATTAGTGTTCCTCCGTCGCTTGGAAGGAGCAATCGCCGAGCCACGAAACGTGCGACACGGCTGAGCTGACCGTCTTAGGTGTAATCGTTTTTCTATTCCCGCGGACGGCGCCCTGCATTGTAAAAACGCGAAGGGATGGTAGAGTCGCGCCCGAGGTCATTTATGTCGAGAACAAACGGTGAGAAGGCGCGTGCCGCCATCCAGAAGAAGCGGCGCACCGCGCAACGCGAATCGGATCGCGCACGCAAAGCAGAAATCCTGAGCAAGCCCGCAGCAGCAGCGAAGACGCCCGCCAAAGGCAGCAGTGCCGGAAGCGGCGCCGGAGAGTGATCGATCTCGAGATCAATGGTTTTGCTGTCGCCGAGATTGCTTTAACCGCCAATCAGTGCGATCACATCGCCGCTTCCCTACCCACGGTAGCCGCCGGTCACGGCGGCATCCGTAATCTCCTGACGCACCCCACGGTTTCGCAGTTCCTGCATCATCCCGCCTTCGGCCAGTACATCTGGTCGCTCGTCGGTCGCGATCTCGTCGCCGTCAACGCCACGCTGTTCGAGCGGACGGCGCAGTCATCGCGCCGCGCCGAATGGCACCAGGACCGCTTCGTTTCCGTCAAGGAACGGCTGTCGGTGCGCGGGTACGGCGAGTGGACCGCGAAGGCCGGCATCGTGCGCGTGGAAGCTCCCGCCGAAGTGCTCGCGCAGATGCTGGCCGTGCGCATTCACATCGACGATCGCGTCGACGACGGCTCGCTGCGCGCGATCGCCGGCAGCCATCTCGAAGGAAAGCTCGACGCGGCGCAGATCGCGAAGATGGTGGCCACCAGCGAAGCCGAGAATCTCAGCGCCGCGCGCGGCCAGATCGTGCTGATGCGCCCATTGCTCGTGCACTCGTCGCCTGCGGTGCTCCCGGCGCAGCGGCGCCGTGTGATTCACATCGAGCTCGCGCCGAGCGAAGCGATCTCGCCGCTGCAGTGGCAGATCGCCATGCCGCTCCGCCGCGCCGCGTAACGCGCCGCCGTTGCGCTTCCGCTATGCCGTAGCCACCGCGGGCGAATGCCCGCGCAGCGCGAGCGCCGTCCAGATCGCGCCGGCGATGTCGCTGGCGCCGAGGAGGAGGATGGTGGGCGGCATCTGGCCGAGAGCGACGAGGACGAACGTGCCGAGGGCGAAGCCGGTGCGGACGTAGACCGACGCGCGGATGTACGCCAGCGACTCGGAGCGCGCGCCGACGATGTCGTACGCGCCGATCACCAGCGCGAGCAGGCCGATCAGGCGCGCCCAACCTGCGGTGGCGGGCGGGAGGCCGAGGAGCGACATGAGCATCTCGGGCGCGGCGATGAAGCCGAGAGCAGTGATGACGACGTAGATTCCGAACGCAAACAGCGATCGCGCGGCTTTGCTCATGATGTCCTCCTGATTGCCCACATCATCGCGCCGCCACGCGCGGCTCGCAACTTTCGTCGCTCACTGCGGAGTGGAGCGGATGCTGGGATGGGGGCCGGTTTCGTAGCGAAAGCCGTACGTGCCCGGCGCGAGGTTCCAGAGAATTTCCGGATGCGTGAGGCCGGAGTCGTACGGCTCGAGCACCTCGCCCGAACCGGCCACGATGCGCGTCTGCAGCGCGGGCGTGACGCCGCGAGCGATGGCGATGGTGGCGCCGTTCGTTTCGCTCTGCGCGTCGATGGAGAAGATCGTCGTCGCGCTCTCGCCTGCCGCAAGCTCGACGCTCACGCGCTCCGGAATCAAAACGCCGCGCGCCGACAATTGCGGCTTCAGATTGCGCACGATCTCGACGAACGGCTCCCGCGCCAGCGCGCGCTGCATCGTCTCGGTGATTGCGATGTCGATCGGCCGGTCGTGGCGATAGCGCGCGGCGTCGGCGCAGACGGCGTTCGCGTGCGGCAGGAGCGCGCGGACCGCGGCGACTGCCGATTCGTGAATGTCGATGAGCGTGAAGCGGACGTCGCGCACGAACGGCATCACCAGCCAGGCGAATGGCGCGAGCGGTCCCGTGCCCGCGTAAACGACTTCGACGGGTGTTTGCAGCGATTGAATCGCGTGCAGCAGCGCGCGCGCAAATGCAGCGGTGCGGCGCGCGTCACGCAGACAATGCGCCGCGTCCATCGGCGAGAGCGCGAGGCCGCAGTCGAGTTGCTTCGGCGCCGCGAATGGCACACGCGCCGCGAGCGCGGCATACGCGCGCTCGCATGCTTCGCTCACGGCTTCGTCCGGCGCGTGCGGATCGAGCACCGTGGCGGCGATCTCTTCCGGGATCAACGCACCATCCGCTGTTCGTGCAGCCAATCGAGAATGATCTGGCCGACGAGCGAGAGCTGCGCGCGATCGGCGTGCGTCAGCCACGCGAGTTCCTCGATCTCCGCCGCCGGCTGCAGCGTGCCTTCGTACTCGCCTGTGAAGCAGGTCATCCGCACCATCACGCCTTCCGGCCGCCCGTGCGCCTGCGCTTCGAACACGCGCAGGAGTCGCAACGATGCGGGATCGAGCGTGACGGTCAGCTCTTCGCGCACTTCGCGCGCGAGCGCCTGTTCATCCGATTCACCGGCTTCGCGTTTGCCGCCGGGGATGAAGTAGACGTCCTTGCCGCGCGAGCGCGCGCAGAGCAGCCGGCCGTCATCGATGTGAATCCACGCGAGCTTGTCGATCGCGCTCATGCCGTGCCGAACCAGCCGCGCTCGCGCGCTTCGTCGAGCCGCGCTTCGAGGTAAGCCCACAAAGCCGGGCAGCCGTTGCGGATCTGCGGCGCGACGCGTTTCACCACGCGCTCGTGCGTGATCCCGTTCTCACGCCAGCTCTGGCCGTCGTTCGCGAGATTCAGCAGCACCGGCATGGCGCGATCGGCGGCGTTCGCGAACTTCGATTCCGGCGTCGTCCCCTCCTCGAACTCCTGCCACAGCGCGAGAAACTTGGAGCGCTGCGGCTCCTGCAGCAGCCCGAAGATGCGCGTGACGGCCGCCTTCTCCGCCGCCTTCCGCTCCTCCCAACCGCCTTCAGCGTAAACGATCGTGTCGCCGGTCTCGATCTCGCCGATGTCGTGCACGAGCAGCATCGTCACGACGCGGTCGATGTCGATCGGCTCTTCCGCATACGGCGCCATCGACGCCGCCAGCAAGGCGATCTGCCAGCTGTGCTCCGCGGAGTTTTCGTAACGCTCCAGGCCGAGCGGGCGTGTCTTGCGCGTGACGCCTTTCAGCCGGTCGAGCTCGAGGATGAAATCGACGATCTGCTGCATCGGCGCGAGTATAACGAGGCCGCTCAGCTCGGCAACCCCGCGCAGTAGAATCGCCCATGCCCATCCGCATCCTCCGCCTCGGCACCCCCCGCGACGCCGCGGAAGGTCTGCGCATCGGCACCGTGCGCCGCCCGCCGCGCGGCGTGGCGAAGGAACGAATCGCCGCGGACGATTGGTACGACGTCTGGCTCCCGCAACTCGCGCCGAGCGCGGAATTGGTGAAGGAAGCGCAGTCTGCGACGGATGCGAAAGCGTGGCAGCAGTTCGCGCGCAAATACCGGCGCGAGATGAGCGTGTCCGACACCGCGCGCCTCATCGCGCTGCTCGCGGCGTTATCGAAGACGACGAACTTTGCGGTGGGCTGCTACTGCGCCGACGAAACGCATTGCCATCGCTCGGTGCTGCGCGAGTTGTTGCAGGAGGCGGGCGCGGAAGTGCGAGAGGAGTAGCTCACTCCCGCGTCTGCGTCACCGGCCCCGCGTACTGATACGTCTCCGGCACCTCGAACTGCGCCGCGGGGATCTCCGTCAGCGTCAGCGTCTGCACGACGGTGCTCGTGCGCTCGATCTGCGGCGGCCCGCCTTGGAACGTCCGGCTCACTTCCAGATCGTGGCGCAGCACCATGCCGTCGAGCGACGTGACGATCGCATCGAGTTGCTGATCGACGAGGTAGTAGCCGGTGCGCAAAAGCTGGCCGAGGGGGAGAGCGGGGAACTCTTTGGTCGTCCAGATGCGCGCCTTCACGCTGTACGTGCCGCGCAGCGTCGAATCCATGTCCTGGCTTTCCACGACGAACGTCGCTTCGATCTGATGTTCGGTCGCCTTGCGTCCCGCGATCGTGATTGTCTCGCCGCGGCGATAGGTGACCTTCGGCTCGTCCGGCACGTACGCGCCGGCCATCGGCCAGATGAACAAGGACGACGAACGCGGCGCGCCCGCTCGCGCGCGATTGGCCCACGTCTGCTTCTTCGGGAAGAGCAGCTTGGCGGTGACGTTCGCATCCCGCGAGATCACCACCACCGGCGTCCCATCCCGAGTCACCTCGGCCCGATACGCCTCGCCATCGGCCCACACGCGGCCATTCACCTTCTCCGCGCCGTGCCCCGACTCCAGCGTGGTCGTGAAGTCGTAGATCACTCCGGCCGTGGCCGGCGAGGCCACCAACGCGACAACAACGAGTGCGAACACCGCAAACGCCGCCGTTTTCATGCGCGACATTATGCGCGCGTCAACCGGTGAGCAGTTCCGTCACGATGGCGTCGACATGTATCTTTGTTGTGTCAAAAAGCCGCACGCCGTTGTGCTCGTTCTGCCGCAGAAGGAGCGGCAGTTCGGTGCCGCCGAGGACGACGCCTTCGATGCCGTCGCGAACGCGCATGGCGTCGGCGATCTCCAGCATCCGCGCGCGCGTTTCGTCACGAAAAACGTTCTTCAGCAGCTCGTCGATGTATGCGGTGTGAATGTACGTCTGCTCGTCCGAGCCGGGCCGGATCACCTTGACGCCACGCGCGGCGAAGACGTCCGGATAGAAGCTGCCGCTCATCGTGAAGCGCGTGCCGAACAGTCCCACTTTGCGCGCGCCGCTCGCCTGCACAGCGTTCGCCGCCGCATCGACGATGCTGATCATCGGCAACGTCGCGGATCGGCGTAGATCGTCGAAGACGACATGCGGCGTATTCGACGCGAGCACGAGGAAATCAGCGCCGGCGCGAGCGAGCCGTGCGAGCTCCGGCTCCAGATACGCGACCAGCTCGCGCAACTCACCACGACCGACGTAGCCGAGGAGCCGGCCGACGTCGATGCTGTTGATGAGGATGGAGGGCTCGCTGCTGTCTGTCCTGCGCCGCCGGTATTCAGCGATGATCGAGCGGTAGTAATCGACGGTCGATTCCGGACCGATGCCGCCGAGGATGCCGGCTGTTTTCATGGCGCGACATCATACGTGCGGCACGGCGCGGATGAAGGCGACGCGCGGCGTTGTTGCTGCGACAAATGCGCGCACGCCGCCAGCTGTTCGTTCGTGGTTACTTTGTCGTGATCGGATTGATCGTCGCTTCGTTTCTCTGGCAGATGCTGCACGGCATCTGCCCGGTGCCGTAGGTCCGATTCCTGCTCGCAGCGAACGGCGGAGGTGTCGATGACCGCTCGTCTGCTCGCGCTCGCGCTGCTGCTGCTCACCGCCTGTTCGCGTGGCGAGGCGCCGCCGGAGGCCACGGAGACGCAGACCACCGGCACATCGCAAACCGCGCCGGCCAGTCCTGCCGAATCGACGACCGCACCGTCCGACACCGGCACGACCGCCGGCACTTCGCCGACCGGCAGTTCCGTCGATCCGACCATGACGAGCGGCACGGCCGTTCCGCCGGCGACCACCACCACGTAACGCGCGTCGCGCGAATTACAAACGCGGCGACGGCGCAGCCACCGCGGCGCGCGCCGCCTCTGGCAACTCCGCTTCCGCGGTCACGCAGATACCGAGATCGCGCAGCAGACCGTCGGTGAGATCGTAGATCCAGCCGTGCACGGAGAGCTGCTGGCCGCTCGTCCACGCATCGCGCACGATGGTGGTCTGGCTGACGTTGATCACCTGCTCGATCACGTTCAACTCGCACAAACGCCGGTGGCGCTCCGCTTCGGTCGGCAGCGCTTCGAGGCGCGACTGGTGTTTGTTGCGCACGTCCTGCACGTGACGCAGCCAGTTGTCGATGAGGCCGAGGCGATCGTCGCGGAGTGCGGCGAGGACGCCGCCGCAGCCGTAGTGGCCGCAGACGATGATGTGCTTCACGCGCAGCGCATCGACGGCGAATTGCACGGTGGAGAGGCAATTGAGGTCGGTGTGCACGACCACGTTCGCGACATTGCGATGGACGAACAGTTCGCCCGGCGGCAGGCCGACGATCTCGTTCGCGGGAACGCGGCTGTCGGAGCAACCGATCCAGAGATGCTCCGGCGCCTGCAGGCGCGAGAGGCGGGTGAAGAAATCGGGATCCTGGCGTGTGACCTCGCCGGCCCACGCGCGGTTGTTGTCGAAGAGGTGTTTCAGTTTGCGCATCGCCGGCGGATTCTAATGTAGCGACATCGCGACGCGTCGTTCACCGGCTGCTCACGAGTTCGCCGCAGGCCGCTCCTATCATGCGCGCACAACAGGAGGAAACCTCACAATGCGCCGTACTTTGATGGCGATGCTCATCGCCGCGCTGGCGATTCCCACGTTCGCCCAATCCCTCTCCCTCCCGCCCAATGGCGACAACCAAAAGTCCTCGGTCACTCAGAACATCGGTCTCGTCGAAGTCTCAATCACCTACCACAGCCCGAACGTGCACGGCCCCGACGGCGCCGACCGCCGCGGCAAAATCTGGGGCCAGCTCGTTCCCTACGGCCTTACGGATCTCGGCTTCGGCACGTGCAAGCAATGCCCCTGGCGCGCGGGCGCGAACGAGAACACCGTCTTCACCGTCTCGCACGACGTGAAGATCGAAGGGCAGCCGTTGCCCGCCGGTTCGTACGGGCTGTTCATGATCGCGGACCCGAACGAGTGGACGCTGATCTTCTCGAAGAACTCCACGTCGTGGGGCAGCTTCTATTACGACGCGGCCGAGGATGCGCTGCGCGTGAAGGTGAAGCCGCGGAAGAACGAGTACACCGAGTGGCTGACGTACGACTTCATCGACCGCGATACGAATACCGCCACCGTGGCGATGAAGTGGGAAGACCTGGCCGTGCCGTTCACGATCAAGGTCGACAATCTGCCGGAGCTCTATCTGACGCAGATCAAGCGCGAGCTGCGCGATTCGACCGGCTTCAATTGGCAGAACTGGCTGGCCGCCGCGAATTACGCGCTGCAGAACAAGGACATCGATGACGCGCTGGTGTTCGCCGATACGGCCGTCAATCGCCAGTTCATCGGCAACGAGAACTACCAGACGCTGACGATGCTCGCGAACGTGCAGGAAGCGGCGGGCAAGATGACGGAGGCGAAGACGACGCGCGAGAAGGCGCTCAATCACGCCACCGCGAAACCGACCGATCTGCACCAGTACGCGCGCCAGCTGCTGACCAAAGGCGACAAGCAGGAAGCGCTGCGCGTGTGGGAACTGAACGCGAAACGCTTCGGCACCGCGTGGCCGACGAACGTCGGACTGGCGCGCGGCTACTCCGCCGTGGGCCGTTACAAAGACGCGCTGAAATACGCGAAAGCCGCGCTCGCGCAGGCGCCGGACGAAGTGAATCGCAAGAGCCTCGAAGAGGCGGTGAAGAAGCTCGAAGCCGGCAAAGACATGAACTCGTGATTGGGGCGTTCGTGTGCGGGGCGAATGCCCCGCACACGAAGGCTCATGGGCTCATAGGCTCACAGGCTCACAGGCTCACAGGCTCACAGTGGAACCGGAATCCTGCCGTGTCACGGTTCTTTGTCGATGGACGCGCGCAACGTCAATGCGCCGCGGTGCTCCTTTGAGCCTGTGAGCCTGTGAGCCTGTGAGCCTGTGAGCCTGGGGCCGGCCGGGCGGCGGTCAGCGCTACACTCCTCTCCATGCCGGACAAGTTCTGTGACGTGGTGATGAAAGGCGGGATCACCAGCGGGGTGGTCTATCCGCGCGCGATTCATGAGCTCTCGCAGGCGTTCACGTTCAAAAACGTGGGCGGAACTTCGGCGGGCGCCATCGCTGCGTGCGTGACGGCGGCCGCGGAGTATCAGCGGCTGAAGACGGGATCCGACGCGGGCTTCGAGCGCGTCAGGAAGATCCCGGACGAGATTGCGGGTGACAAGCTCTTCTCGCTCTTCGAGCCGGAGCCGGAGACCACGCGCGTCTTCGAGATCGCCACGGCAGCGCTGGGCGACGAGCCGTGGGGCGAGAAGGCCACACGCGTTTTCTGGACCGCCGTCGGCGCCTATCCACACATCTTCGCGCTGGCCATTCTTCCCGCGATCGTGACGGCCTGGCTGGCGCGGCCGATCGCGGCAGGCGTCGTCACGGCGATCGTCGTGCTGGGTTTGGGTGCGCTGGCATTCGCCATCGCGATCGCCGGATGGATCGTGGGCCGCGTGCTGCCGCGCAATGCGTTCGGCATCTGCGGCGGCGCGGCGTTGATCGACTGGCTGGACGAGCAGGTCAACCTCGCCGCGGGACGTACGAAAGAAGATCCGCCGCTGACGTTCCGCGATTTGTGGGGCGACGGCGACTCGCGCGCCATCAATCTGGAAATGGTGACGACCAACCTCACGCACGGCCGTCCGTACCACTTCCCGCGTGAGAACGACAACATTCCACGCTTCTACTTCAAGGCGGAAGAGCTGCGCCGCGTTTTTCCGAAGCGGATCGTCGACCATCTCGTCGCCGGCCGTGACGAATCGCAGGAGCTATCGCTACCGGACAGCAAGGATCTGCCGATCGTCTTCGCCGCCCGTCTGAGCCTCAGCTTTCCCGTGTTGTTCCGGCTCGTGCCGCTGCACGCGCTCGATTACACCTGGGTGAAGACGGAGAAAGAGCCCAGGATGACGGTCTGCTGGTTCATCGACGGCGGCCTGACCAGCAACTTTCCCATCCATCTCTTCGATTCAATGCTGCCGCAATGGCCGACGTTCGGGCTCGATCTCCGCGAGTTTCACCCGGCCTATCCACCAAGCGATAAAGAAGACGAAAACTTCTGGATGGTGAAGAAAAACAGTGAAGGCTTCGGCGAGAACTGGAACGTCTTCGCCGAAACCGTCACCAACGTCTCCGTCAACGGCTATCTCGGCGCCATCCTCAACACCATGCAGAACTGGCGCGACAACACGCAGCAGCGCCTCCCCGGCTACCGCGACCGGATCGCGCACGTGAAGCTGCGGCCGATCGAAGGCGGGCTGAATTTGAAGATGCCGAAGGATCGAGTGGAGAAGCTCGCGGAGCGCGGGCGCGGCGCGGCCGCCGAATTACGCAACCGCTTCACGAAGAACGATCACGAGCTCGACTGGAACAACCATCGCTTCGTGCGGTACCTCACCGCGATGTCGCACCTCGAGAACGCACTCGGCCAGATCGACCGCGCCATGGCCGGCAGCGGCAACGGCGGGGCGACGTACGAGCAGATCCTGTCGCGCGTCAATCCGGAGAACCCGACCACAGGCTACAAGGACAAGGTAGTCGAGCTACGCGCGATCGGCACCTCGCGCATCCAGCACCTGCGCGGCGTGTTGAATGAATGGCGAAAGAGCAAGCCGCGCTATCCGGATCTCGCGCCGAAACCGACGTCCGATCTGCAGATCACGCCGCGCTTCTGATCACGCCGCGTGGAGCGTGCCGATGACGCTGACGCGAACGCGCGGGACCCGGTGGGAGTGATTGAGTTGCATAGGGGCGGCATTATGCAACTTTTAGGAGTCAGCGTCAGTCCCTTTTTGGACGGCACGACCACGGCGGTCCGTTTTCGCGGCCGCGGTATACGATCGGCGCGATGCCTGTGGCTGTGACGCTGACGCGCGACGAAGCGCGCCGACGGCTGGTCGTGCACCACGCCCTCACGCGTCCCACCGGCCGCGGCGCACGCGGCGTTCGCGCGCTGCTGGAGCGGCTGCGCTGCATCCAGCTCGATCCGCTCGACGTCATCGGCACGAACGCCGATCTCGTGGTCATGGCGCGCGTCGACGGCGTCACGCGCGGCGACGTCTGGCGCCACCTCTTCCCGCGCCACGCCTTCGAACATTTCGCGAAAGAGCGCTGCATCCTCCCCGCCGCCGCCTTCCAGTGGTATCGCGAACAAGGCCACGCCGCGCAGACACCGTGGTGGCGTCACGGCGAGCGCGAGCAGCGCGTCGCGCCGCAACTCGTCGCCGCCGTGCTCGACGAGATTCGCGAGCGCGGTCCGCTGGCCGCACGCGATCTCACCGACCACGGCTCCGTCGCACCGATCGACTGGAGCGGCTGGAAAGGAACGGCCAAGGCGACGTCGATGGCGCTGGAGATTCTCTGGACGCGCTGCGACATCGTCGTGGCCGGCCGCACCGACTCCGGCAACAAGCTGTACGACATCCCTTCGCGCGCACTCGGCGACATCGCAAACGCACCAACGGCCGGCGACTTCCCGCGCTGGGCGCTGCTCGAACGCGTCCGCGCCGCCGGCCTGCTCACGCGCGCCGGCGGCTCGATGTGGTCGATGCTCAGCCACGTACGCACGTCGCCGCTCGTCGACGAAATGATCGCCGCGGGAGAGCTGCTCGAAGTGCATCTCGAAGAATCGCCGCGCCGCTATCTCGCCGCGCCTGAATTCCTCACCACCCGCTCCCCCCGCTACGACGACCGCGCCCGCATCCTCGGCCCGCTCGATCCGCTCCTGTGGGACCGCGATCTCGTGCGGCACACGTTCGGCTTCGACTACGTGTGGGAGGTCTACAAACCGGCGCCGCAGCGGATCTGGGGATGGTACGTCTGCCCCATCCTCCACCGCGACCGGCTGGTCGCACGCATCGACGCGCGCATCGACGGAGGGACGCTCATCGTGTCGAAGCTATGGCTCGAGGACGAAAACGTCGACCGCGATGCCATTCGCGACGGGATCGAGCGCCACGCGGCCGCCTGCGCCTGCACGAAGGTGCGGTGGCCGCGCGCGTGGCGCTGAGCGCGTTCGCGGCTACTCTTCGCCGGCGTTCTTCGCGGGGCGCTTGTTCGCCTTCTTCTTGGCGAGGGCGCGGGTCTGCTTCTTCTGCTTCCGTTTCGTTTGCGCGGCTTGTTTGTCGGATGACCAGACTTTCTTCATGGCGCGGAAGGATAGCTCACTTGCGCATCGCCAGAATGGCCCGAATGAGATCGTCCGGCGCCGCATCGACAATCGCCTGATCCTCGGTGTTCGCCGCTTTCGCCAGCCGGATCGTCGTTTCGTAGCTGGCCAGGTACGCGCGGCACGAGCTGCAGCGCGCGATGTGGCGATCGAAATCGAGCTGCTGCACCGGCTCGAGCGCGCGGTCGAGATAGTCGGCGATGAAGTCGATCAGCTCGCGGCAGGTGATGATGGGACGGTCGAGCGTTTCGTTCATGAGCGGCGGCCCTCCTTCAGACAGCGATCGATCTGCGTGCGCAACGCCTGACGCGCGCGGTGCAGACGGACTTTCACGGCGGCGGGTGTGATCCCGAGGGCCTTCGCCGTTTCTTCGGTGGACATTTCTTCGAGGTCGCGCATGATCAGCACGACGCGATGCGTCTCCGGCAGCTGCTCGATGCAGCCGCGCACCAGCTCGCGCATCTCGCTCTGCGCGGCCATCTCTTCCGCCGACATCGACCACGGCGTCGACGGCTCGACCTGATGCCCGTCGGCCGCAAACTTCGGCAGCAGCGCGTCGTCGATCTCTTCCTCCGGATGACGGCGCCGCGTGCGCAGCTTCATCAGTGAGGCGTTGACGACGATGCGATGCAGCCACGTCGCGAGCGTCGAGCCCGATTCGAACCGATCGATCGAGCGGAAGGCGGAGATGAACGCGTCCTGCACGGCGTCGCGTGCGTCTTCCTCGTTCTGCAGAAAGCGCCGCGCGACGCGCAGCAGACGCGGCATGTGCGTGCGCAACAGCGCTTCGAACGCGTCGTCGTCTTTGGCCCGGAGACGAGCGACGAGTGCGGCATCGTGAGGAATGGCGGTCATCGCGGGCGCGATGATGATAGCGCGCTACGGCAGGAGCGGAATCAGGCCCCCGGTGATGCTCGCCGCGTCATCGCCGAGGAGGAAGCGAATGGTGGCGGCGACGCGATCGAGCGGGACGCGCGGCTCCTTGGAATCCTGCATGGCCGGCGTATCGAGCGACGACGGCAGCAGCGCGTTGACGGTGATGCGGCGCGAGGCGAGCTGCTTCGCCGACACTTCCACCAGCGCGTTGAGCGCAGCTTTCGACGCGACGTAGGCGCCGAGTCCCGCGGGCTTGCTGATGGTGGCGTACGAGCTGATGGCGACGATGCGGCCGCCGTCCGCGAGTCGCGGGACGAGCGCGTCGAATGCTTTCGCGGCGAAGGCGATGTTCGCGTCGAGCATCTTCGTCCAGTCGGTGCCAAAGCCGCCGGCCAGATGCACGAGCGCATGCGCGCCGTTCACGTCCGTCGCGAGATCGCGGCCGAGGACGACGCATTCGTAATCATGCGAAAGCGCGTCGACCACGAACGTGCCGAGACCGCCGGTGCCGCCGGTGACGAAGATTTTCTGCATCGCGTTGCTCTCGCTGCGTCCTGGTGTGGCGCTGCTCGCGCCACACCGAAGACGCGAACGATTAGCGCACTTCTGCCTGGCCGCGCACCGGGAGCTTCGGCTCCGCGAAGCTCCCCTGCTTCAGCGCGCCCATGGCCATCTGCAGCATCGACGTGACGTCCGCCAGGTTGGCCGGAACGATCATCGTGTTGCCGCTCTTGGCCATGTTGCCGAAGGCCTGGATGTACTGCTCGGCGATGCGCAGCTGCATCGCTTCGAAGCCGCCGGCCATCTTCATCGTGTCCGCGACGAGGCGAATGCCTTCCGCGGTGGCGTTGGCGATGGCCATGATCGCGGAGGCTTGACCTTCCGCTTCATTGATCTGCTGCTGCTTTTTCGCTTCCGACTTTTTGATGACCTGCTGCTTCTCGCCCTCGGCGTTGTTGATCGCCGCATCGCGCTGCCCTTCGGACTGCAGGATGATGGCGCGCTTCTCACGTTCGGCGCGCATCTGCTTTTCCATCGCGGCCAGCACGTCCTGCGGCGGCGTGATGTTCTTGATCTCGTAGCGCAGCACCTTCACGCCCCACGCTTCCGAGGCCTTGTCGACTTCCTGCACGACCTGCGAGTTGATGTTCGTGCGTTCTTCGAACGTGCGGTCGAGATCGATCTTGCCGATCTCGCTGCGCAGGTTCGTCTGCGCGAGCTGCGAGATCGCGTACGTGTAGTCGCTGATGCCGTACGATGCGCGCTCGGCGTTGAGGATCTTGAAGTACAGCACGCCGTCGACGGCCACCTGCACGTTGTCTTTGGTGATGCAGACCTGCTCGGGAACGTCGAGCGCCACTTCCTTCAGCGAATGCTTGTAGCGGACGGTGTCGAGGAAGGGCCAGAGGATGTGCAGGCCGGCGCCGAGGGTGTCGTTGTATTTGCCGAGGCGCTCGACGACCCAGCCTTGCTGCTGCGGGACGACGCGCACGATGCGCGAGATGACGAACATCGCAAAACCCGCGAGAACGACGACGACGAGTAAGTTGCCCATGGTGAGAGTCTCCGTTGGTTGAGGGTTAGCCGCGGACGCTGATGACCAGGCCGTCGATGCCGGTCACCGTGCAGCGCTGGCCACGCGCCAGAGGTTCCGGACCGACGTTGCGCGCGCTCCAGGTAGTGCCGCGCATTTCTGCCTTGCCGAGGCCTTCGGCGGGGATGTCGCCGAGTGCCACGGCCGCTTCGCCGACGAATGTGTCGACGGGCTTGCTGACGTTGAGCTTGAGCTTGCGGACGAGAATGGGCCGCAGGAAAAAGAAGGCCGCAAGCGAGGAGAGCGTGAACGTGAGCAGCTCGCCCCAGAACGGCATCTTCACGCCGAGCGCCACGAGGATGGCCACGACAAACGCGCCCACGGCAAAGAACCCGATGTGCAGCGTCGTCGAAGAAAATTCAATCGCGAGCAGCAAAAACCCCGCGAGAACCCAGATCCACCAGCTCATGGTCGTGTGGGCGCGAGGGTAGCACGGGTCAGGAAAGGCGGAGTTCTTCGCGGATGGCGATGAGCTCGGCGATGGTGTGTGTACGGCCGCCGCGCGAGTTGGTTCGTCTAGATCAACCGTCCGACCGCTGCGGCCGGAATCCTTCCGGCGCCTGACCGCGCCGGTAAACCATGATCGTGCGCACGAACTCGATCACGGTCACGCCGTCCTGATTGAAACCGGTCGTGCGCAGCTTCACGATGCCCATGGCCGGCCGTGATCGCGATGGCCGCACGTCGATCACTTCGCTCTGCGCGTACAGCGTGTCGCCGTCGAACACTGGTGCGGGAAGACGGACTTCGTCCCAGCCGAGGTTGATGGCGTTCATAGAGACGTCGGAGACGGAGAGGCCGGTCACGAGCGCCAGCGTGAACGTCGAATCGACGAGCGGCCGCTTGAACTCCGTGTGCGCCGCGTAGGCCGAGTCGAAGTGGATCGGATTGTTGTTCACCGTCAGCAGCGTGAACCAGATGTTGTCCGCCTGCGTGATGGTGCGGCCGAGCCGATGCTCGTAGCGATCGCCGGCTTCAAAGTCTTCGTAAAAGCGGCCTGGCCAACCGGGCTTCGTCGTCATCTCTTCTTTCTCCCTGCGTATCATGCGCGTGTGAGCGACACCCGGTTCTTTCTCGTCGTGACGGGCCTCGCGCTGATCAGCGTCGGCCTGACGTTCATCCTCTTCCGCTTCCTCAAATCCAGCGCCGAAGGCAAAGGCAAACTCCTCGGCGGCACCATCACCTACGGCGGCTCGCTCGCGGGCTTCGTGCTGATCTTCACGATGCTGTTCGGCGCGTTTTACCGCCTGCGCAGCGATCCCGGCGTGACGACCCCGATCAACATCGAAGGCCATTGGAAGGTCGAGCTGCAAACCTCGAAAGGCGGCACCATCGACGGCACCGCCACGATCCGCCAGCGGCACGGCGACCCGATCTTCTCGATGAGCGGCGAAATCTCAGGCACTAAACCGATCACGTTCGACTCGATGGTGGGGATGATCCGCGAACGCGACATCTATCTGATCTACGAAAACCTGGAGGGCGAGCGCGGCATCATCCGCGGCAAAGTCACGGCGGATAAGCCGAACACGCTGCGCCTGGTGTACACCGATCTCGCGGGGTATGACAGGAACGCCGATCCGACCGGGATGTTGATTTTGGAGAGGATGAAGTGAGGCGGGCTGTCAGCGGGACGTGGGAATGATCAGGACGTCGCCGGCGCGCGCGCTGCTGATTGCTTCGCGCAATTGAGGCAGCAGGGCGCGAATGAACACCAACCGCGTGTCGGGAATCTCGATGACCACTACAGCTATGCCGAGGTGCCCGACGTTCTGCTGATGCCGCATCCGCTGGTCCAGCGTCACGAGAACGTCGAACGTCGCTGCAGCGCGTCGTAGCAATTCGCCATTCTGGTACGCGCCCCACCCTTCTTCCTGCGCCGTTCGAATGACGAACTCGGGCAAGTCGCGCCGCAATTTGCGCGGCATGTTCTCGTCAACAGTACGCGCGTCACGCGATCAGCGCTAAGGCGGCCTTACCCGCCTCTTCGAGGAAGCCGACAGCCTGTTCGCGCGAGACGCTCGGGTAGTTCTCCAGGAACTCCTCCAGCGGTTCGCCGCCTTCGAGGTAATCGAGCAGAATCCTGACCGGCACGCGAGTGCCGACGAAGACCGGTGTGCCTCCGAGAATCTCAGGATCGGAATGAACGATGTCGATGAGGGTCATCACACTGTCAGGGTCGTAACGGGTCGAGGCAGCATACGGCAGCCGCCGAATGAGTGGCAACGCCGGGAACATTGATGTACCTCACGGCACATACCGCCTCACCGGCACACCCTCCCGCGGGCTAATCGACAACTCCGCCAGCAACTGCGTCAGCCGCCGCCCTTCGCCCGTCGTCCGCTCCCACGTGCGGCAGAGCAGGTCCACGTGCGTGGCTTCCACTTCCGCGGAAATGGTGAAGCCGTTTGGTGGTTGCGAGGGGCGCACGGTTTCGCTCTTGCGCCAGCGGCCGTCGATCCATTCGCAGCGGCGATAGAGATCGCCTTTCTCCGGCTGGTACATGTACGCCATCAGCGGCGGGATGCCGCGCGCGTTCGCTTTCTGCTCGTCCAGCGCGCGCAGGATGCGATCCGCGATCAGCTCGCGCAGCACTTCGTACGAATCGCCGATCGATTCATTGATGTTCAGGCCCGATTCGTACAGTGATCGCTCGGCCGCTGTCTTCGCGAGACGCACCAGCGTCGAGCGCGCGGTCGTGCAGATCAGGCGCATTAGGCGGCCGTCCCACTCCGCCGTCAGCTCGTTCGTCGAGTTGGCGGCGAAGCGCGCCTCGTGCAAAACCAGAAAGCCCGACACCGACAGCTCCACGATCTGCACGCGGAACTCGCCGAAGCGCGCGTTGAGCGGCCGATCGAGCCGGATGCGCCCATACCGCCGCCTCTCTGGACTATCGAGCAGGGTCACGCGCACAAATTTACTGCCGAACGCGGCCGGATGCACGCCTCAGAAAAAACTTCTTGCTCCTGACGTAACGTCAGGTTTTACGCTCGGCGCATGATGAGAATCGGCGAGCTGGCGAAGCGGACGGGCGTCTCCGTGCGCACCCTCCACCACTACGACGCGATCGGGCTGCTCGTCCCATCGCACCGCAGTGAATCGGGACACCGCCTCTACGGCCGCGACGAGATGATCCGTCTGCAGCAGATCCTCTCGCTCCGGCAAATGGGACTGCCGCTGGAGGAAATCGCGAGCCTCCTGGGCGGCCCCGCCACGACAGCGCCGCGCATTCTCGCCATGCACATCGACCGGCTGCGGCGGCAGATCACCGCGCAGCAGGAGCTCTGCACGAGGCTCGAAGCACTGGCCTCGCGCTTCACCGCGGCGGAAGGGCCCTCCGTCGATGAACTGATTGAAACGATGGAGACGATCACCATGTACGAAGAGATGTACGGCAAATACTTCACCCCCGAACAGCTCGAAACGCTGCGCCAGCGGCGCGAACAACTCGGCGACGCGCATCTGCGCGAGGTCGAACAGGAATGGCCGCGACTCATCGCGGAAGTGCAGGAGCTGAAATCGAAAGGAACGGATCCGAAAGATCCGCGCATGCAGCAGCTCGCGAAGCGCTGGATGGAGCTGATCGCAGAATTCACCGGCGGCGATCCCGCCATCGCGCAATCCGTCGCGAACCTCTATCGCGGCGAACCGAAATTCGAAGCGCAGATGGGACTCGACGGCAGCCTGTTCGCGTACGTCAAACAAGCCTTGCAATAGTGGAGCGGCGGGCACCCTCGCCCGCCGTTCCCCACCCTTTCGCCGCCCGACCCCTATAATTCCGGGCGTCCCATGTCCTTCACCCGCAGATATCTCCTCTGGCTTCTCGTGCCGCCGGCCCTCGTGTCGGTGCCGCCTGCGCTGCTGTTCGTGACGCAGGTCGTGCAGCTCTCGGTCGCCAACGCGCTCCTCCTCTTCGCCCTCCTCGGCCTAATGTACGCCGGCGGCTGCGTGCTCTTCGCGCTGAACGTCCGGCCGCTCGCGAAGCGCGTCGAAGATGCGCTGGCCGGCCACGGCGATCTGTCGAAAGCCATGAGCGACTGCCTCGAACGGACGAAGCTGATGTCGCTGCTGTTGTGGGGACCCGGCGGCCTGCTCTTCGCGCTCGTGGCGACGTTTCTCCTCATGCCGTCGTTTCTCGGCCTGAGCTACTTCCTCGTCGCCGCACTCATCGCCGCGTTCCCGTCGATCATCTGGGGCTACGCGATGGGCAAGCATCGCCTCATCGAAGCCGCCGGCGAATCCCGCGTCCGTTTCGTCGGCCGCGAGCTCTCCCTCGGCAAGAAGGTCGCGATCATCTTCATCGGCTCGTTCATCGTCTCCGCGGCCGTGCTCGTACAGCTGATCTCGTCGAAGGTCGCGACCACGCTGGAGCGCCTCGCCGTGACGTCGTCCTCGGAGCGCTTCGAGCGCATCCTCGACAACGCGAAGATCATGGCCAGCGTCGACGCGAAAGCGCTCGACACGCTGAAGGAGTACATCCCCGCCGATTACTCGCTGCATCTCATCGCGCCGAACGGCACCGTCACCGACACGAAAGACGCGCTCACCGCCGACGAAGTGCGAGCCATCCGCCGCATCGGCACCGGCGACAGCACCGCATTCATCGGGCCGCACGTGAGCCGCTTCGAACAACTGAAGGACGGCTCGATCCTCGTCGTCGCCATTCCGTGGACGCCGTACCAGCACATCCCGTTTCAGATCACGTTCTACACGCTGCTGATCGCGCTGCTGACCACCGCCGCATTCAGCGCCGCGACGGTCGTCCTCTCGCGCGACGTCACCACGCCGCTGCGCGCATTGCGCGAAATGGCGCGCGAGATGGCGCAAGGCAACTTCGACGTCGCGCCGCGCGTGTTCGCAGATGATGAAGTGGGCCAGCTCGCCGACAGTTTCGGCGAGACCCGCGCCAACCTCCGCCGCCTCCTCGGCCGCGTCGGCGGCAGCGGTTCGACGATCACGGACGGCGTGCGCGTGATCACCGGCGGCACGCAGTCGCTGCTCGACCGCTCACGCGATCAGGCGGAGCTCACCGAGAACTCGTCGCTCGCCGTCGAGAACATGCGCGGCGGCATTCGCAGCGTCGTCGGCGCCGCCGACACAGTGAACGAGCTGACGCACGACGCCTCCAGCCGCGCCCTCGAGCTGCAAGCCTCGGCCGAAGAAGTCGCGCGCAGCATGGATTACCTCTTCCAATCGGTGGAGAAGACTTCGTCGTCGACGACGGAGATGAACGCGTCGATGGTCGAGATCTCCAAGCGCACCGAAGTGCTCGCGGGCATCGGTGAGGAAGTGTTGTCGTTCGTTTCGGAGATGGATTCGACGGTCGCCGAATTGCGATCGAGCGCGCAGTCGACGGCGGAGATCGCGCAGCAGGTGCGCGAAGACGCAGGCGCCGGCGGCGCGGCTGTCGGACGCACGGTCGACGGCATCAACGCCGCGCATGAAATGACCGTCAGCACCGCGAAGACGCTCGATGAATTGCAGCGCAGCGTCGGCGAGATCAGCCGCATCCTCAGCGTCATCGAAGAAGTGGCCAATCGCACAAACCTCCTTTCGCTGAACGCGGCGATCATCGCTGCGCAGGCGGGCGAACAGGGCGCGGGATTCACGGTGGTCGCCGACGAAATTCGCGAGCTCGCCGATCGCACGCGCAACTCCACGAAAGAAATCGGCGGCATCATCAAAGCCGTGCAGGGCGGCTCGCGTCAGGCCGTGCAGAAGATGCACGAAGGCGTCGCGCGCGTCGGCGAAACGGTGCGACTCGCGCAGGAAGCGTCGACGTCGCTGGAGAAGATCGTCGGCAGCGCCAGCCGCTCCTTCGAGATGTCGACGAAGATCTCGAACGGATTGGAAGAGCAGTCGCACGCCAGCCGGCGCTTGCACGAAGTGACGTCGCGCATGAGCGATCACATCTCCGAGATCAATCGCGGCACGCGCGAA
>DASSMK010000354.1:0-5250 GCA_035688915.1 Thermoanaerobaculia bacterium | reverse complement strand
CTGAAAGCGCGCGGCTACGAAAGCGGTGCTGCGGTGTCGGCGTATGTGCTGCGCGCGAACACCGGCATCGCCAAGTCGTTCGACTTTTACGATGACGGCATCCAGAGCCGCGCGAACGTGCCGGTCGGCGCGTTGCAGCGTCCAGGCAGCGAGACCTCTTCGATCGCGAAGGATTGGATTGCGGCGCGGAAGGAAAAGCCGTTCTTCTTCCTCCTGCATCTCTTCGAGCCGCATTCGCCGTATACGCCGCCGGAGCCGTTCCGCTCCGCGGTGAAGCTGCCGTACGACGGCGAGATCGCCGCTGCCGACGCAATCGTTGGCGACTTTCTCGAAGCGCTGCGCCGCGACGGGATCTACGACCGCGCGGCGATCATCCTGATGTCGGATCACGGCGAAGGATTGAGCCAGCACGGCGAACCGGAACATGGTGTGTTCCTCTATCGCGAGGCCATTCACGTGCCGCTGATGGTGAAGCTGCCGCGCGCCACGCGCGGAGGCGAAACGAATGACGCGGTAGTCGGCCTCACGGACATTCTGCCGACGGTCGCGGAGATCACCGGCGCTGCGGCACCTGCCGGTGTGCACGGCGCATCGCTGCTCCGCGCCACCGCGAAGGCGGACGCATCGCGCCGCATTTACAGCGAATCACTCTACGGCCGCATTCACCTCGGCTGGGCGGAACTGCGATCGCTCACCGGCGCGGACTATCACTTCATCCAGGCTCCACGTCCTGAGCTGTACAACGTGCGCAACGATCCGGCGGAAACGCACAACGTGCTGGCGGACGAACGGCGCACGTACGCTTCGATGCGCGACGAGCTGGCCAAGTACGGCAGCGCGATCGAAATGCCGGCGTCGATCGATCCCGAAGAGGCGAAGAAGCTCGCGGCTCTGGGCTACGTCGGCTCGACCGCACAGACGCAGAGCGGCCCGCTGATCGATCCGAAGGATGGGATGCCGCAGATCGCCGCGATGACAAAAGCGATGCGGCTGGTCAACGAAGGAAAAGAAGCAGAGGCGGTGGACGCGCTGCGCAAAATCGTGGCGGAGAATCCGCGGTTGTCCGATGCGTGGGATCAGCTCGGGATGTCGCTGGAAGCGCTCGGCCGTTACGACGAGGCCATCGACGCATACAAGAAGGCGATTGAAGTGGCGCCGACGCTGGCGGGCGAGTTCGGTCTGCGCCTTTCGAGCGTCATGCTGCGCGCGGGACGGCTCGACGAAGCCGCCGCGCACGCGCGCCTCGGCGAGAAGGTGAACTACGGCACCGCGCACCTGCTGCTCGCTCGCGTGGCGCTGCAGAAGAAGGAGTACGCACAAGCCGAGCAGGAAGCGCGGCTCGCGGAGCAGGACAACCACAACGACCTGGCGGCAAAGGTGCTGCGCGCGCGGCTGTACAACGAACAGGAACGTCCGCGCGAAGCGTTGGCGCTGGCGCAGGAAGTGGCGCAAGCGGCGAACGAACGGAAGACCGGCCCGATCGAATCGCTCTTCTTTGTCATCGGCGACGCGCTGGCTCGCATGCAACGAAACGCCGAAGCGATTCAGGCGTTCGAGAAAGAGATCGAGCTCTTCCCGCACGAGCGTCAGCCCTACGCGAATCTCTATCTCGTCTACCTGATTGAAAACCGGCAGTCGGACGCGCAGGCAGCGTTAGATCGCATGGTGCGCGCGAACCCAAATCGCCCGGCGATGCTGTTCGCCGCGCATACGGCGGAAACAGTGGGCGATGCGCGCGGTGCGGCTATGTGGCGGAAGCGGGCGGAAAGCGCGCGCTGAAGTTCTCGCGAGGATGACGCGTCGTTTGCCGCGGGCAGACGCGCAGAGAGCGCTCGCCGCATCCAGCGATGCTGACCGCGCAAACACCCGCGGAGTGGCAGAGGCCGGGCTCGCCGCGACCGCGGCGATCCTGAGAACCCGCCACTCACCCCCCGACCTTCCCGCCTGGAGACACGAAGGGCAGGCGTTCGCCTGCCCTTCGTGAGAACTGTCTCAGTTGCGCGAGTTCAGCATCGACCACTCGGGCTCGTCCCGCAGGTAGCGCGGGCGTTTGCCCTCGGCGCGATGCAGGTCGGTCGCGGTTTCGAGCATCAGCTCGAACTTGGCGACGAGCGTCTTCTGCACCGGCTTGGGGAGAGCGCGCAGGTCGTCCACCAGCTTCTGGGTGGCGCATTCCTGCTCGTCGAGCTCCCACGGCGCGATCTGGCGCTCCACCGAGCTGCCGAAAAAGTCGGCGGCGGAGAGGCCGTACACGGCCAGCATTTTCTGAAGTTGCTCGAGCTTGAGCGATCCGATCCGCTGTCCCGTTTCGAACGAGCTGATCGTCTTTTCGCCAACGCCCGAGAGCCGGGCGACGTCTTTTTGGCTCAGGCCGCGGAGACGCCGGATTTCACGAAGTTTCAGTACGAGATCCATCGGTTCCTCACCTTCCGGTCAATACCGCCTAAGAATCGCCTCACCCGTCAAAAGCGTCTCATGAGGCCGACGACCACACCCTGCACCGCGACGTCTCGGGCAGCAGCGTAAATCGGGGTCATCATCGAGTTCGCCGGCTGCAGGCGCACACGCTCGCCCTCGCGATACATCCGCTTGAGCGTCACTTCACCATTCACATTTGCGACGACCATCTCGCCGTTCTCGGCGCGCTCGCGGCGGGCGATGATCACCAGGTCGCCGTCGAGAATCCCGTCATCGACCATCGAATCGCCGCGCACTTTCAACACGTAGTTGTCTCCGCGCGCGGTGAGGTGCTCCGGCACCGTGATGATCTCGTCCGAGACGTCGACGTCGAGAGGACGACCCGCTGCGATGTAGCCGAACAGCGGGAGCTCACGCGCTGCAGGGGCTGTGGGGGGCTCCGTAGCCGCCCCCTCCACGAGTTCCACTCCCCGTTTCTGATTCCAGTCCCGGCGGATGAGCCCCTTCTTTTCCAGCAGCGAGAGGTGCTTGTAGACCGTTCCGTACGACGAGAAACCGAAACGGTCGCAGATCTCCCGGTGCGTCGGCGCCACCCCTCGTTCCTGCTGGAACTCGCGGATGAAATTCAGAATGTCGCGCTGTCGCTCCGTCAGATACTTCATTCGTCCCTCACAGTCGTCAATGTAGGCGGTAATACGGCGAAAGTCAAGCGTAAGTAGGCGAAAGTCTTCGTCTCCTCCTTCGTGCCCCTTCGACGCAAAACCGCTTGTTTCCGTTTACGCCTCCAGCCGGAAAAGGGCGGAAAAACAAAAAAGCCGGACCTTGCGGCCCGGCTTGCGGTGGAACTGCTGGAGCAGTGAGTTAGTCGAGCTTGATCGACTTCTTGGTCTTGGCGCGGCGCGACGATTCCTTGGCGTTGTACTCGTCCATGCAGCTGCCCTGTTCGACCATGGCGCAGGCCAGGTAATCGGTGATCTCCACGATGCAGCCGCGGATCGCTTTGCCGGTCGGCGTGTTCTCGTACTTGCCCAGCTCACCGGCGAAACCGCCGCGGTAGACGCCGCCGCTCACGCCGTAGCTGCTGGCGCGCGCTTCGACGGTGCGCACATATTCGACTTCGCCCGTGGTGGTGTCGACGACGCGCAGATCGATGGCGATGTACGCATCCTCTTTCTTACCGCCCACCGCGATGCCGCGGAAGCTGATGCCGCCGCCCACGCCGCGGCTGTTCGAATCGAACGCCGAGACCGTCGCGAAGACGAGGTACTTCGCGCCCGTCAGTTTGCCGACCTTCGCGCCGCTCTTCTTGCTGACGCGGCCCGAATCCGCCAGATCCTGCTCGCGCAGCACCGGCTCGAGTTTGGAGCGCTCCACCACTTTGAACTTGCCGGTCGACGCCAGCTCGTTCGTGAGCATGCCGGCCAGATCGCGGCCGACGTCGGAGTACCACCAGCTGACGTTCGTATCGTTCGTGAATTCGGCGACGCCGACCGACGGACGGTCGGCAGCAAACACGGAGCCGGTCAACAGCATGGCTACCGCAGTGAAAATGCACAATGTCTTGATTCGCATGTCTCTCCTCAGGTGTTAGGACGTGTGCGGATGAAGATAAGGCCACCTCGGTGAAGCCGCCGTGATCCGGCTCACCATCACGAACGAAGCGCTACTTACGCCGTCAATGGCTGACGCGATCGTCGCCTGCCAGCGCCGCGTCGGCCCACATCTCCACGCGATTGCGACCGCGATGCTTCGCCGAATAGAGCGCGCGATCCGCACGATCGATGAGCGCCGCGGGACTGAGCACGCCCGGATTTTCCGCATCGAGCCCCGCCACGCCAATCGATGCCGTCACCGTCACGTGTGCATCGCCGCACGGCAGTTCCGTCGCGGCCAGACGATGGCGGATGCGCTCCGCCACTACGCTGGTGTTGCCGAGCTGCGTTTCGGGCAGCACGATGCAGAACTCTTCGCCGCCGTAGCGTCCCGGCACGTCGTACACGCGGCAGCTCTCGCGCAGCAACTTGCCGACACCCTGCAGCACCTGATCGCCGGCCGCATGGCCGTACGTATCGTTCACGTTCTTGAAGTAGTCGATGTCGAGCATCAGCAACGCCATCGGCGAGCCGTGGCGCAACGCGCGATTCAACTCCGTGTCGATTTTCTCGATCACATACCAGCGGTTGTACAGACCGGTGAGCGTGTCGCGCGACGACACTTCAGACAGCGTGCGATTGCGCACGACCAGATCGAGATTCTCGCGCTGCAGGCTGAGCATGCGCTGCTCGAGCTCGAGGTAGCGCGCTTCGCTCTCCTCGATCATGCGCAGCACGTCGAAAAGATCGTGCACGATCTGGCGCTCGCCGTCCGTGAACGGCTGCCCATCCGTCGCCGCCACCGCCACACGCGGCGCATCGAGCCGCACCGCAAACGCATGGCTCGCTTCCGGCGACTGTGCGTCCACCAGATCGAGCCGCTTGTGCAGCAGCGACGAAACCGAAGCCAGGACACGCGTCGCCGCCGAGTCGAAAGTCTTCATCACGCCCTCTTGAGAATTTGGCGGAGTATAGCCACCGCGATGCATGCTGCCAACGCGCAATCTTGGTGAGCGCGACGGACAAAGTGATGGATGGATGTCGTGCCGTCTGCGGCACTTACGCGCGATGCTCGATGCGGAAACGGTTCGTGCCCGCGCGGATCTCATCGCCCGCCAGCACCTTCGTGTTCCGCGCCGGCAGAGTGTTGAGGAAGGTGCCGTTGCGGCTGCCGAGGTCGCGGACGCGGACGTGGCCTTCTTCGTCGCGGACGACTTCGAAATGCTTGCGCGACAGGAAC
>DASSMK010000353.1:0-20589 GCA_035688915.1 Thermoanaerobaculia bacterium | reverse complement strand
CCCCCGCCGCTCCAACAGACGGGCGATCGCGTGGCCATTCGCGTCAACGGCCAGCTGCGCATCGCGCGGCGCGAGATTCGCGAGCAGCGCGCGCTCGAGCCGGTCGCGTACGACTTCGACGTCATCACCGGCGAGCTGCTGCACGTCGAGCCGCTCTTCTTCACTGCGAAGGCGGCGCGCATCTTCGACCCGAATCCCGTCGCCGCGTTGAATGATCCGTCTCTGCGCGATCACAACGACGCGGCGAGCGCGGTGCCGGAAAGCGCGTATCGCTCGGTGATGATCGGCAATGCGCTGGTGAACGAATACGTGATGCTCACCGATCTGCAGGATCCGCGCATCGCGCCGCCGACGGGATCGTTCGAGTTCAACCGGCAGGACGACGGCTTCGAAGACGTCAATGCGTTCGTGCACATCACGCGCGTGCAGGAGCTGCTGCATTCGCTCGGTTACGCGGGGCCGCGCACGATCGCGCCGTATGCGATTCCGGTCGACGCGCACGCCATCAACGGCACCGACAACTCGTACTACCTCCCGGCGCCGACCAATCCCGGCTACGGCACGCTGTACTTCGGCGAAGGCGGGACCGACGACGCCGAAGACGCCGATCTGGTCGTGCACGAATATGGACACGCGCTGCTGGATTGGATCGCGCCGGGCACGTTCTCCGGGTCGTACAACTCGCAGGCGCGCGCGCTGAGCGAAGCGTTCTGCGATTACCTCGCTTTCTCGCAGCATTACGACACGCGCATCGCTTCGGGCCGCGATCCGTTCTGCTTCGCCGATTGGGATGCGCGTTGCGCAGGCGACGATCCGTCGCAGAACTGCGGTTACGCGGAAGGCGCGGACTGCCTGCGCCGGCTCGACAGCACGCGCACGATGCGCGAGTACGAATTCGCCGACCAGCCGGGCGTCGAGCACCGCAACGGCCAGATCTGGTCGTCGGCATTGCGCGAACTGTTTCTGCAACTCGGCAAACGCACCGCCGACACGCTGATCCTCGAATCGCTGTTCGGCACGCCGGCCACGCCGTCGTACGCCACGATCGCGCGGCAGATGATCGCGGCCGATCGCATCCTCTACGGCGGCGTGCACGTGGGCACGATCTGCGACGTGATGTCGGCGCGCGGCATCTTCGGCGTCGGCGATTGCGATGCGCGGCCTCGCGGCGAATTCACGCTCTTCCAATCGCCGCAGCGCGAGCTGGCCATGCCTGATGCCGATCCTGCGGGCATCGTCTCCACGCTGACGATCGACGATGCGCGCATGATCGAAGAGCTGCGCGTGCGCGTCGACATCCGTCACGCCTCGCGCGGCGATCTGCGCATCACGCTCATCGCGCCGGACGGCACGGAAGTGATCCTGCTGCAGCCGGCGATCGATCGCGCGGCCGATCTGCACACGACGTTCGGACGCGACATCGCGCCGGCGCAATCGCTCGACGCGCTGCGCGGCCATTCCGCCGCCGGCACCTGGCGCCTCCGTGTCGCCGACATCCGCACCCGCGACCTCGGCGCACTCGAATCGTGGGGACTGGAAATCCGCTTCGCCGGCGACGAGCCGCTGGGGACGCGCCCAGACGTAACGGGCACGTTTATCCCAGTCGTCGCGCATCTGCCCGGACAACACGACACGTTCTTCCAAAGCGACGTGCGGCTGCTGAATCGCAGCGATGAGCGAGTGACGGCGACGCTCATCTTCACGCCGAGCGAGAGCGACGGCCACACGTCATTCGCTGCCGCGAATGTCACCGTCGCCGCGCATCAGCTGGTGGTGCTGGAAGACATCGTGCGCTCGCTCTTCGCCACTGAAGGAAGCGGCAGCCTGCAGATCGTGGGCAACGTGCTCGCCACGAGCCGCACCTACACGCGCTACGACAGCGGCACAGTGGGCGAGTTGATCCCGGCCGCGCTCGAAGAAGCGGATGCGGGCGAGCGTCTCGTGCTCGTGCAGCTCACGAACGACGAACGCGTGAACCTCGGCATCACGAACGTGCGCGGCAGCGCGGCCACGGTGCACATCGCCGGCCTGCGCGATGTCGTCGTGCCGCCGTACAGCCACGCGCAACTGCAGGTCGCATCGGCTGCGCGCTACGACCTCGACGTGCTCGAAGGCCGCGTCGTCGCGTACGCATCGATCGTGAAGAACACCACCGGCGATTCGATCTTCATCCCCGCCGTGCACGAGCCGCTCGCGCCGCGCGACGTGGCCGTCCCCACCATTCACGCGCCTGGCGCCGGCAACACGATGTGGGACACGACCGTATGGCGCGCGACGTCGACGAACGTGGAAAGCCTCGCCGTCGCGGACGGACTCTCGCTCCTGCGATTGCCCGTCGCGGAGCACGGCATCGCCGGCGCGCGCATCGGCACCGACTCCGTCTCGCAATTCGTTCCGTTCGCCGCGCCAAGCGAACGCGCGCTGCAGTTCATCCCCATCGCCGAGAACAACGCGAACTTCCGCACGAACCTCGGCGCGTTCGCCTTCGCGCCATCCACTGCGCGCTTCGACGTGCACGATTCCTCCGGCGCGGTCATCGCCAGCTATGACGTTTTCGTCGGCGCGAACGAAGTGCGCCAGCTCGCCGTCACTACGCCCGTCACCGGCGGCTACGTTTCCGTGCACGTCGTCGGCGCCGTTCGCGCGTGGGCTTCGGTCGTCGACAACGCCACCGCCGACGCCATCTTCGTTCCCGCCGAATGATTTGCTGAAAGGGCGGGAAATCCTTATCCTGCGCCGGCCATGTCTCAATCGGTTCTCCCGGAGCCGCAGACGCTGGCGCAGCTTCCACTGAAGCATTTGGAAGAAGTCATCCGGCAGCTGCGCAGCACGCGCAACGACATCATTCGCTTCGCGGTCTGGAACATCCGCAACCTCACGGACGAGGAGTTCAACAAGACCGACGATGACAAGCTCCTCGGCTATTTCCGCCAGGATCTGCTGGAGACCCGTTTTCTCTCGAAGGGCCGGCGTATCGATCTCGTGCAGCTGTGGAAGTGGTTCGACGATCAGATGCGCGCCATCGAGCCGATGCTCGTAGAAGGCGAAGAAGTCTTCCTCAACGTGCAGGACAAGGATCTCGAAAAGGTGCGCAAGCGCATCGAAGAGATCGAGTCGTTCTTCCCCGCGCTGCGCAGCGACGACATGGAGAACTTCCGCCGCGCGAAATACAAACTGCGCCGCACGGTGATGCGCCTGACGTACGACCTGCACCATCTCTTCAAGCGGCTCGAAAAGTACCGCAAGAACATCTTCATGAGCAGCGGCGCGCCACGCCTCGATCGCGAGCGCATCCCACTCGAAGCGGTGGCCGAGATCCCCGAACCGCCGCCGATCGACGAACACGAGGAGTGAGGCCGCCCCCCCCGCCGGCCAGGCTCAGAGGCTCACAGGCTCACAGGCTCAAAGTGGAGTTTTAGGCACATGTGTTCGCGCTTGGCAGCAACGATGTTGATGGCCCTTGTGTCGTCGTCGCATCGGCGAAGCTGGCGCCGCTCTCTCCACCTCGTTGCCCTCGCCCCGGCCCGGCCAGGCTCAAAGGCTCACAGGCTCAAAGGCTCAGAGTGGAGTTTTAGGCACACGCGTTCGCGCTTGGCAGCGACGATGTTGACGGCTCCTGTGTCGTTGCATCCCCAAAGCCGGCGCCGCTCTCTCCCCGTCGTGCCCTCGGCAAAACGCAGCCGAGAAATCCACTCTGAGCCTCTGAGCCTCTGAGCCTCTGAGCCTATAACCCTGTGTCGTTGCATCGACAAAGCTGGCGCCACTCTCCTCCGTCGTGCCCTCGGCAAACCGCAGCCGAGAAATCCACTCTGAGCCTGTGAGCCTGTGAGCCTGTGAGCCTAACGTGCCGCTACCAATCCACCGTCGTCGTCTGTCCCTCCACCACCGTCACCTGCTTCGCATCGATCGGCGCGCCGTTGTTGCTCACGATCTGCAGCGTGTAGGTGCCGGGCGCGATCTGCTGCACCGTCGTCGCCGCCGGTGCGGCATCGATGGCGAAGAACGGCTGGCGTGAGCCGTTGCGGAAGTACGCCTGGCCCGAGGAGTCGAGCAAACGTGCGCGGCGCGGTGCCGAGACGCCGGAGCGAATCACCAGCGTGCCGCCGGGCGTGAGACCAACCGTCATCTTGTCCGGCGACGTCGCGTTGATGATGCGCGTGGCGTAACCCATGGCCGTGAGCACCACGCGATACGAGCCGGGCGCCAGCGGCAGGCGCACGTCGCTGGCCGCGCCGCCGAAACGGAACATGTCGTCGTATACGATCGCGCCGTTCGCATCGAGCACGAACGCGCTCGCATTCAGCTGCCGGTTGTCGCGCGCGTCGACGACCGTCAGCGTCAGGCCGTCATTGCGCGCGATCCGGAAATCGAGATCGTCGCGACCTTCGTCGCCGATGGTCGTGTCGAGCGTCTGATTGCCGAAGCCTTCCTTGTCTGCCGTGGCCGTGTAGCGGCCCGGCGCGACGCTGTCGAAGAGATACATGCCGGCGGCGTCGGTGACACCGGTGAGGGGCATGAACGGCACATCAGTCGCCGCGGGACGCAGCTGCACGCGCGCCCCTTCCACCGCTTCGCCAGTGCCGGAATCGGTGACGTGGCCGCGCACGGTGGCCACTTTCATGTCGATGTCGAACGTGGCCGAGCCGCTCACGGTGTACGTGGTGCGATACGGCGCGAAGCGCTGCATGTCGATGACCTGCACGTTGTACTCGCCGTCTTCGAGGCCTGCGATCGTGTAGTTGCCCGCTTCATCCGCGCCGGTGGACGCGTTCGATTGCATCGTGCCTGCGCGCGGTCCGAACATCACCGTCACGCCGCCCGCAGGGCGTCCGTTGCGCGTCACGCGGCCACGGATCACCACGTCGCCGCGGAAGTCGATGTCCACCTGTCGCGAGCCGCCCGCTTCGAGCGTGATCGACTGCGGCGCTGATGACTTGCGCTCGGGAAACGTGCGCGCCGTCGCCACCACGCGCACCGTACCTGACGGCGCGCCTTCGATGCGGTAGTTGCCCGCGGAATCGACGCGTGCGGTCGCGGAGGTGCTCGGCGCACGAGCTTCCACCACCGCGTCATTCAACTCGGCCGCGGAGAGTCCGCTCACGTGGCCGTAAATCGTCGCGCCGGCAGACATCACCAGCCGCACGGTGCCGCCGGACGAGATGTCAAAGTCCTGCAGCGATGCGCTGGCCAGGCCGGCTTTCTCCGCTTCGAACGTGTAGCGGCCCGGCGACATCGACGACAGATCGAACGCGCCGTTCGCATCGCTGCGCGCGCGCTGGAACGTGCCCGTGCCGCTCGACGCACTGACGATCGCGTCGCTGACGGGCACGCCGCCTTCCGTCACCACCACGCCGCGCACGTCCATGCCGGACGAGAGCTGCATGTCGACGCGCACTTCGCGGCCCGTCACATTGACCGTCTTCTCGGCGTCGAGATATTTCGGATGCGAGAACTCCAGCGTCTTTTGTCCCGGCTCCACGGCTTCGATGGCGAACTCGCCGCTCGCGTCGGTCGTGGCGCCGCCGTCGCCCATGAATCGCGCGGCGCGCGCCAGCGGATCGTTGCCGCTCTGACGAACGGTCACGCCGCTCAACGCCGCGCCGTTCGGACCGGTCACGCGGCCGACGATCCGCGATCCGCTGTCCAGCGGCACTTCGACGTTGCTGACGGTCTTCCCTTCTTCAACCGTGATGTTCGGCACGCGCGCGGTCACGTAGCCCGGCGCGCTGGCCATGATCGTCATCGGTCCCGCCGGTACGTTGTCGAGCGTGAACGAGCCATCGTCGCTCGTGAAGTTCTTCATCTGCGGTGGCGAGATCATCATCATGCCGCCACCGCCGCGCGACATGGAGATGCCCGCGCTGAACGACGTCAACGGCTGCTTCGTGTTCTTGTCCACCACGCGCCCGGTGACGCGGCCGCCGGCCGGCAGCTCGATCACGACGTCGCGCGCCGGTGCGGTGAGATTGCGCGACTGTTCGATGAAATCGTCCTGCTTCGTAAAGTTCACGCGCAGCGTGCCGGGCGAGAGATCGGTCAGCGAGAAACTGCCGTCCGGCCCGGTCGACACAGGCCGCACCATTTCGCCGCCGCCGAATCCGAAAACGTTCACTCCTTCCACGCCCACGCCGTTGCGCGTGACGCGGCCGGTGATCTCGACGCTCGGCTCCAGCGTCGCGTCGACCGTCTTGCCATCGTTCGCGACGGCCACGTTCGGCACCGTCTTCGCGGCGTAGCCGGAGCCGCGGAACGTCACGTCGTACGAGCCTTCCTTCACGCGCACCGTGTACGTGCCGTCGCTCGCCGTCTTCACGAGCATGTCGTCTTCGTCATCGCGGGGGCCGCCGAGGATGACGGTGCGGCGGATCATCATGCCGGCGGCGCCGCCCTGGCTCTCCGCCGCGCGCACGCTGATGCCGGAGAGCGGGCGTTCGTCTTTGTCAGTCACGCGTCCCGATACCGCGAAGCCGCGCGGAATGGTCAGCACCACGCCGCTCTTCCGCTCCGCCGCCGCGATCTTCAACGTCTCCGATCGCGCTTCCGGGTAGCCCTTCTTCACCGCGATCATCGTCACGTTGCCTTCCGACTCCGTCTTCGTGGTGAAGCGGCCGTCGGGACCGCTGAGCGTGCGCTGCTGCGGGAACATCCGTCCCGGACCCATGCGCATCATCGGATCTTCGTTCGTCTCCGTGCGCACGGCGGCGGCAGCGACCGGCTGCTTCTGCTCGTCGACCACCACGCCGCTGATGCGCGCGAGCGGCGCGACGGTGAGGCTCTTCGTCACCGATTGACCGGCGCTTGCCGCGGCGCTGCTCATCGCGGTGGCGTAGGACGGATGCGACACGGTCACGCGATAGCGTCCCGGCGCGATGCCGTTGAACGAGTAGTTGCCCTTCGCGTCGGTCTGCACTTCGAGCGACGACGCGGCGACGAAGCGCGCTTCCGGCGACAACGCGATCGTCGCGCCGGCCACTGCGGATTGCGTCTTGCCATCGCTGACGTTGCCGAGAATCGTCGCGCTCTTCGCGAGCTTGAATGTCGTCGCCGAATCGGAGCCGGCGCGCACCGCGAGCAAGTTGCCGGAGTGCGCTTCGATGCGCGTCCAATTCGGTTTCAGGTGCGCGATGGTGAACGAGCCGTCATCGCCGCTCTTCGCGACTGGCCAGTCATCCGCTTCGATCGACACGCCGGCGACCGGCGTCGTGCCGTCCGCCGCCACCACTTTGCCGCTGTACGCGCGACCCGCAACGAGCGTGCGATCGAACGCCACGCGATCGCCGCGAATCGGCTCTTCGAGCGGCGCGTAATCGGGATGAAGGATCGTCAGCCGGCTCGCCCACCGCGTGGGATCGGGCACCGAGTAGCCGCCTTCCGCATTCGTCTTCGCGATGACTTCGGCGCTCTCGGAAGACCAGATCACCGTCGCGCCGGCCACCGGTTTGCCATTCGCGCGCACCGTGCCTTGGCGCGATTCGACGCGGCGGAGGGGGAGGGCGCCAAGGTCTTCGTCGCGTTCGGTGGAGCGTTCGAGGGGAGCGTAGCCGGTGGCGTTCACGACCAGATCGACGGTCGCCTCTTTCGGCGATGCGATCGTGAAATGACCTTTGGAATCGCTGTCGGCGCTGGCCAAAGGCGTGCGCGTCGTGTTCTGCGACAGCCAGCGCGCGGCGCGCGCGGCGGGCGATTCGAACGCGTAGATCGAGACCTTCGCGCCGGCGACGGGCTGGCCGTCGGGCGTCATGAGAGTGCCGGTGATCGCCGCGAACGCCGGAACGGCGGAGAGCAGCGCGAGAGCGAGAGCGGCAAACGACAGTCGTGTACGCATGGATTGTCCCTTCAGGCGGTTAAGACGCCGACTCGGCGGAAGAGTTCCGGATTGCCTCATGTTGCCGCCAGCACACCCGAATGCGCCGCCGCAAGCCCGTCTCACTCGACATGTTGACCGAAAAACTCGACGCGCTCGTCGAGACGTTCGACATTTCGACGATCGAGCCCGATCCGCTGCAGCTCGTGCTGCGCTACAGCAAGCCGCGCGATCAGGAAGTGGCGGGCCTCTTCGCCGCCGCGTTTGCGTACGGCCGCGCGGAGACGATCGTGGCGAACATCGGCGTCGTCCTCACGCGCATGAAGCCGTCGCCGTTCGCGTATCTGCAGACGTTCGACGAGCGCGAAGCGACGCGGCGCTTCGCCGGTTTCGCGCATCGCTTCCACAAGACGCCGGAGCTCGTGGAGCTTCTGGCGTGTCTCGCGCGCGTGGTGCGCGAGTACGGTTCCCTCGGTGCGCTATTCGAAGCGTGCTACGACGCGAACGATGCGGACATCGGTCCGTCGCTGGCGCGCTTCGTCGCGGCCATCAACGTGCGCGAGCAGAAAGCGATCCGCTATCTATTGACATCGCCGAACGACGGCTCCGCGTGCAAACGGATGAATCTCTACCTCCGCTGGATGGTCCGCCGCACCTCGCCCGACCTCGGCCTCTGGACGTTCGTCGATCCGTCGAAGCTGGTCATGCCGGTCGACACGCACATCCATCGCATCGCGACGTTTCTCGGTTTGAGCGATCGTGCGACGGCGGATTGGAAAGCGGCGCGCGCGATCACGGACAACCTGGCGCGCCTCGATCCGCGCGATCCCGTCCGCTACGACTTTGCCCTCTGCCGCCTCGGCATCCTCGATCTCTGCAGCCGCAAACGGCGCAAGGAGAATTGCGATGTGTGCGTGTTGAGGGATGTGTGCAGGTTTCCGGTGGTGGAGGAATCGTAGAGTCGCCGAGTCGCAAAGTCTCAGAGGAGAAGCGCGCGATCCCCTCTGAGACTCGACGACTCTGAGACTCCCCACTTCAATTTCCCGCTCCCCAAAATCCAACCCATTGGAGTTCCCGCCGAGAACTTCAGAAATCCGTCCCTCGATTCAACGTTACGAATCAACGGCTTACCTTCATTTCCACCGCGGCACCCGCATTGAATGCCGCAACGTCCGGATCGATGCGCCGCTCTCTCGTCACGAACGTCCTGATTGCCCTCCTGACCGTCGGGATCGTCATCGGCGCGTTCGCTTCGTTCCAGCGCAAGCGCTCCTCCTTCGAGCGCATCGACTTCACGTTCACGCGCGATAACGGCGTGATCGTCGTCAAGACGATCGATCCGAACAGCGGCGCGGAAGAAGCGGGACTGCGGCCGGGCGATCGGATCTGGGTCATCGCGGACACGCCCACCACGGAAGTGGAAGGGCTGCAGAAAACGCTGCGGCGCATCGGGCAGAACGTGCCCATGCTCATCCAGCGCGACGGACGCACCATCACTATCAACTACCGCCCGCCGCAGCTGAAGGTCGACTACCCCTACCTCATCCTCAGCTTCATCGGCTTCCTCTATCTCGCCATCGGTCTCTTCACGCTCTTCCGCGGCGAGACGCGCGAGAGCCGCCTCTTCTACTTCGTCACGCTGCTTTCGTTCGTCGTCTACGTCTACACGCCGGCGGGCGACATCGACTGGAGCTACAAGCTCCTGCAGATGCTCGAAGAGCTGTCGCGGATTTTCCTGCCGCCGCTCGCGCTGAACTTCTTCCTGCTCTTCCCGCGGCCGATCATTCGCGACCGCCGCTGGATCGCGGCGATGTACCTCCCGCCGATCCTGCTCGCGCTCTGGAACATCGATCTGCTGATCTTCGCCAACGCGGTGCCGGTGGCCTCGCCGCGCTTCGCGCTCGACTTCATCGATCGCTGGGAGCTGGTCGACTTCGGCATCTACTTCACGCTGGCCGTGATCGCGCTCGCGTTCACGTATCGCAAAGCGGCGCCGGTCGGAAAGAAGCAGATCAAGTGGATCTACTTCGGCCTCGTCTCCGGCTTCCTGCCCTTCCTCGCCATCTACATCATCCCGTACCTGTTGTCCGGCTCCGTCCGGCCGATCTTCTCGACCATTTCCATCCTGCCGCTCGCGTTCATCCCGCTCGCGTTCGCGGTGTCGATCCTTCGCTACAAGCTGTGGGATGTCGAAGTGGTGATCAAGGAGACGCTCGCGTACGCGGTGACGTTTGTCTTCGGCCTGATCGCCTTCTCCACCGTCAACGTCATCCTCTCCACGATCATCGAAGAGCGCTCGGCGATGGAGCGCAACTTCCTCGCCTTCACCTCGGGCCTGGTCATCGCCGGCGTGCTGATTCCCGTGAAGGGTCGCATCGAGTCGGTGATCGAAATGATCCTCTACCGCGAGAGCTACCGGCATCGCCGCACGCTGGCCGCTTTCGCGCAGGAGCTGGCCACGTTTCACGACGTGCACGAGCTGATCGCGATGATGCGCGACCGCCTGCGCACCACGCTCCACATCGACCGGATGAATCTCTACACGCGCGACGGCGCCGCGTTCCTGATCTACGATCCGGAAGAAGGCGTGCCGCGCCGCACCATGGCCGACGACTTCGGCGCGATGCCGAACGAGAGCCCGGTCATGCTCACCAATCCGCGTCTGCCCGATTCGAGCGAAGTGCCGTGGCGCCTGCTCGAAGCGGGCTATCGCTACATCTTCCCGCTCCGCAATCGCGGCGAGCTGCAAGGCTTCCTTCTCCTCGGCACCAAACGCGGTGAAGAGCCGCTCTCGCGCGACGATCTCCATCTTCTCGGATCGCTCACGGCGCCGGTAGCGCTGGCCATCGAAAACTCGCGCCTCTACGGCAAGCTGCGCCGCCAGCTCGAAGAGATCCGCGCGCTGAAGGAGTACAACGAGAACATCATCGAGTCGTCACCCTCGGCCATCGCGGTCGTGGCGAGCGACGGCACCGTGCTCACTGCCAACCACGCCTTCTGGGATCTGGTCGGCTCCGATCACGAGCACGAACCGATCGAAACGCTCTTCCCGCCCTACGAAGAGCTGCGCCAGTCACGCACGCTGACGACGCACTTCATCAATCAGCAGGGCGTGGAGAAGGAAGTGACCGTCACCGCCAGCCCGCTCAGCGCAGGCGATGTGGCGGACGGCGCGAAGGTGCTGGTGATCGGCGACGTCACCGATCGCGTGCGCCTCGAGCGCGAGCTGCAGGACAAGGAACGCCTCGCCTCGCTCGGCCTGCTCGCCGCCGGCGTCGCGCACGAAGTGAACACGCCGCTCACCGGCATCTCGTCGTACGCGCAGTTGCTGCTGAACGAAGTGCCGCAGGACGATCCGAAATACCGCCTCCTGAAAAAGATGGAACAGCAGACGTTCCGCGCCTCGAAGCTCGTGAACAATCTGCTCGATCTGATCGCCAACCGTCCGCGCACGCGCGAGCTGGTCGACGTCGCGGAGCTCGTCACCGCCACGCTGCAGCTGCACGAAGATCTGCTGCGCGCGAAGAACGTAAACGTGCACGTCGAGCCGATGCCGCACCTGAAAGTGCGCGGCGCATTTCACGACCTGCAACAGGTGCTGACGAACATTCTCCTCAACGCGCGCGACGCGGTGAACGACGGCGGCAACGTCTGGATTTGCGTCGGGCAGCGCGGCGAGAACGTGGTCATCCGCGTCAAAGACGACGGCAAAGGTATCCCCGCGGATCTCATCGCACGCATCTTCGAGCCGCTCGTCACCACCAAGCGCGGCCAGGGCGGCACGGGCCTGGGACTGGCCATCAGCCGCCGCATCATGAACGCCTGCGACGGCGACATCAGCGTGGAAAGCACGCCGGGAGCCGGAGCCGAGTTTTCGATATCGTTGCCAAGCGCCGAGCGTTCCTCGGCAATCCTGAATGGCGCCACCGCGTCGTAAGGCGCGCGAATGACATGCGAATCCTCATCGTCGATGACGAAGAAGTTCTCCGCGACGTTCTCGACGCCGTTCTGCGGCGCGAGGGCTTCGACATCCTTCTCGCCTCCAGCGGCGAAGAGGCGCTGAACTTCCTCGAGACCGAAGAGGTCGACCTGGCCATCCTCGACGTGATGCTGCCGGGCATCAGCGGCATCGACACGCTGCGCGCCATCCGCATCGCCAATCCGTCGCTGCCGGTCATCGTCATCACCGCCTTCTCGTCCATCGACGGCGCGATCGAAGCGATGAAGCAGGGCGCCTTCCACTACATCCCCAAACCGTTCAAGAACGAGGAAGTCGTTCTGACGGTCAACAAGGCGCTCGAACAGCGGCGGCTCTCGAAAGAAAACGAGCGCCTGAAAGCGGAGCTCTCCGAAAAGTACGCGTACGCGAACATCATCGGCAAGAGCGAGACGATGCGGAAGCTGTTCGATCTGATCCGCCTCGCCGCGCCGTCGCGCTCGAACATGCTCATCCAGGGCGAGTCGGGCACCGGCAAGGAGCTCGTGGCCAAAGCGATCCATCACGCCAGCACGCGCGCGCGCAACGCGTTCGTGACGGTGAACTCCGGGTCACTGCCGCCGGAGCTGCTGGAGTCTTCGCTGTTCGGTCACGTGAAGGGCGCCTTCACCGGCGCCATCGCCACCAAGCGCGGCCTCTTCGAAGTGGCGGACGGCGGCTCGATCTTCCTCGACGAGATCGGCAACATCAATCTCGAAACGCAAGCCAAGCTCCTGCGCGTCATCCAGGAAAAAGAGTTCATGCGCCTCGGCAGCGTCGACGTGGTGAAAGTCGACGTGCGCATCATCGCGGCCACGAACGCGAACCTGCAGACGCTGATGGCGGAAGGGAAGTTCCGCGAGGATCTTTTCTATCGCTTGAATGTGATCAACGTGCAGCTGCCGCCGCTGCGCCGCCGCCGCGAAGACATCCCGCTCCTCGTCTCGCACTTCCTCGACAAATACGCCGAAGAGAACAAACGACGCGTGCGCGAAGTGACGGCCGACGCGATGCGCATCATCATGGACCACCCCTGGCCCGGCAACGTGCGCGAGCTCGAAAACGCGATCGAGCGCGCGGTCGTGCTCTGCACCGGCGACCGCATCACCGCGGAGCTGCTGCCCGATTACCTGCGCTATCCGACACGCACCGACCAGCCGGCGATGATCGTCCCCGCCGACGGCATCAATCTGAAGGACGCGGTCTCGAATTACGAGCGCACCATGATCCTGCAATCGCTGGAGCTCGCGAACGGCGTGCAAAAGAAAGCGGCCGAGCTGCTGCAGGTCAAGCCGTCCACGCTGAACGAGATGATGAAACGCCTCGGCATCCACACGAAATCGAACGTGGTTGTGGACGAGGAAGTGGCGGTGGAGTAGGGCGGCGCCCGCCGCCCGCCGCACCCCCCGCCCGCCCAGGCTCAAAGGCTCACAGGCTCAAAGGCTCAAAGCAGCACACGCTGCGCGAGATTCGTCGACTCACGCCTGTGGCCCATGCGTAAGACGCGAGAGCTTGCGCAGCTGGCGCTACTTTGAGCCTTTGAGCCTGTGAGCCTTTGAGCCTACCCCCGGTTCGTCCCGCGCGCGACGCCGACCACCCCCCACGCACTAATCACCGTCCACGCCCCTTCCATCAAAATCAGCCCTGCCTGGCGCGACGTCAGCGCGGCCATCAGCAGCAGCGCGCCGCCGAGCATGTTCAGCGTCTGGTACTTGTAGGTCTGGTAATCGAGGCGGCCGATCTGATGGAGCGTGAACGCCACCAGAACCATCAGCGCACCACCGATCGAGATCACCTGAATGACCATTAGAATCCTCCGCTATGTCGACACGCCGCGTTGTTCTCAGCGTCGCTCTTTGTCTGCTTCTGGCGGCCGCCGCCGCCGCTCAGAATGCAGTGCCTACGCCGGATGAGTATCTCGGCTATCCGCTCGGCGAGCGCTTCACGCCGCACTCGCGCATTCTCGATTACTTCAACGAGCTCGCGAAGCGCTCCGATCTCATCACCATGCGGCAGATGGGCGAGACGTACGAGCATCGCCCGCTCATGCTCGCCACGATTACCTCAGCGAAAAATCGTGCGGCGCTCGACGAGATCCGCCGCAATGTCGCGTCGCTCGCGAACGGCACCGCCGACGCGAATCGCGCCGCGGAAATCGCACACACGACGCCCGCGATCGTCTGGCTCGGCTTCGGCGTGCATGGCAACGAATCGTCGTCCGCCGAAGCCGCGATGCGCGTCGCTTCGACGCTGTTGCGCGATCCCGACGCCACGAAGCTGCTCGATGACGTGGTGGTGCTGATCGATCCGCTCATGAATCCCGATGGGCGCGAGCGCTACATCGAATGGTTCCGCCGCGCGCGCGGCATGGAGCTCGATCCGAATCCCGAATCGTACGAGCATCAGGAGCCGTGGCCGGGCGGCCGCTACAACCACTACCTGATCGACATGAATCGCGACTGGGCGTGGCTGTCGCAGCAGGAAACTAAAGCGCGCGTCGCGGCCTATCGCGAATGGAACCCGCAGGTCTTCGTCGACTTTCACGAGATGGGCTACGAGTCGTCATACTTTTTCCCGCCCGACGCGAAGCCGATCAACGCGAATCTGCCTAAGGATGTGGAGAAGTGGCTGGAAGTGTTCGGCCACGCCAACGCCGCCGCCTTCTCGCAGCGCGGCTGGCCGTTCTTCGTCGCGGAAGAATTCGATCTCTTCTATCCCGGCTACGGCGATTCATGGCCGTCGCTGCACGGCGCGATCGGCATGACGTACGAGATGGCCGGCCACGGCCGCGCCGGCGCTGCAGTGAAGCGCGAAGACGATTCGATCCTCACGCTGCGCGATCGCCTGGAGCGCCACTACACCACCGGCATGGCCACAGTGCGCACTGCCGCTGCGAATCGCGAACAGCTGCTGCGCTACACCGCGGAGGCCGCGCGCACGCAGATCGAATCGGGACGCAACACGTACCTGATCGAAGCCGATTCGCCGAACTTCGACGCGCTCGTCTCGCTGCTGCGCGCGCAGAACATCCGCGTGGACATGCTCAGCGCGCCGGCCACCGTTCGCGCGACGCGCGTCGACCGGGACGCTGCCGAATCACGCACCTTTGCCGCCGGCACCGCGGTCGTCTCCACCAAACAACCACTCGGCGGTCTCGCCGAAACACTGCTCGAAAAAACGCCGCAGTTCACGAAGGGCTATCTCGAAGAACAGCGCGCACGCACGGCGGCCGACGAGCCGGACCAGTTCTATGATCTGACTACCTGGTCGCTGCCGCTGGCGATGAATGTCGGCGCGTGGGTCACGCAAACGCCGGTCAGCGGCACGAAGGCGTACGAGCCCGCGACCGCGCCGGCATTCAAGAGCGCTGCGTACGGCTATCTCGTCGATGCGTGGTCTCCGAACTTTTATCGCCTGATCGGCCGCCTCTTCGCCGCCGACATCAAATTCAGCGTCTCCGACAGTGACCTCAACCTCGGCGACGGCAATCATCCGCGCGGCTCCATCGTCATCCTCAAAGGCAACAACGCCGCGACGCTCGACGCCACGCTCGCGAAAGTGGCGGGCGAAACGAACGTCTCCGTCGTGCCGCTCGAAAGCGGTTGGGTCGGCGGCACCGCCTTCGGCTCGACGAAACTGCGCTACGTGAAAGAGCCGCGCATCGGCCTCGTCGGTGGCCCCGGCACGGTGGCCAACGCGTTCGGCATGCTCTGGCACACACTCGACGTCGACACGCCGATCCCGCATTCGAATCTTTCCGCCGAAGCGTTGCGCAATACCGACTTTACGAAGTTCGACGTGCTCGTCTTCCCCGACGGCAGCTACGCCGACCGCCTCGGCAAGCGCGGCCTCGATCGCCTGAAGACGTGGGTGAACGACGGCGGCGTGATCGTCGCCATCGGCACCGCCAGCAACTTCCTGCGCGACAAAGATGTCGACCTCTCCAAGATCAAACCGTGGGAAGCGCCGAAGAAGAAAGATGACGACGCGAAGAACGCCGCGGGTGAGCTGTACAACGACCCGCGCGTCCCCGGCGCCGCGTTCCGCACGGTGATGAACGACCGCTCGTATCTCACCTTCGGTTTGCCGCGCGCGCCGTACGTCCTGATCGAAGGAAGCACCGTCTACCAGCCGGTCGCACACAAGGTGGACAACATCGTCACCATCGATGCGAAGGATCCGCTCGTTTCCGGCGTGGCCTGGCCTGAATCGCTCGATCGCCTGAAGGGCGCCGCGTATCTCGTCAGCGAGCCGGCGGGGAACGGGCAGATCATCACGTTCGCGGACGAGCCGCACTTTCGCCTCTTCTGGCGCGGGACGCTGCCGCTGTTTCTGAATGCGGTGATTTACTCGCCGAGCTTCCCGCGGTGATGCTGATGTCATCCCGAGCGTAGCGAGGGACCTGGGCGGGCGGGCGGCGCGCTAAACACGGTTGTCGCGCCACCCTTTCCCCCAGGTCCCTCGCTACGCTCGGGATGACACACCACCACGCACGCGCTGGCACGTCTTGCGCAATTGGCCGTGAGTGACGGTGGCTACGGGAGGCGAGCTTCCTCTCTCATGGCGTAACGAGACCGGAAGGACCCTCTCAACCGAAAACAGATCTGCAGGGGCAGCGAATGTGGGCCCCGGACGCGTCAAGCGATCTCACTTCCACCGCCCGAATGCCGCGAGAGCGTGTCTCGCGGCATTCTCATTTTCAGCGTATTCTCGACCGCGCTGTGCCGCAGAAAGCCGTCTCGCGCCGCGCTCTCGCCTTGCTCGCGCTGCTGCCTCTCGGCGCCTGCGCGCCCTTCGCGATGCAAGCGTGGCGCGACTGGCGCGCCTTCCACGACTACGAGGAATCGCGCTGCACCGTGCTGGCGATCGGCTACACCGAATCGCTCGGCAACCGCACTTCAGGCAGCACGAGCACGCCGGTGCGCCGGCATCCCGAGCTCTCGCTGCGCTACGACACCGGCCGCGAGCGCCACTTCGCCTACGGCTTCGACAACATGAACGGCTGGCTCTCAGACATGAGCGACGCCTCGCGCTTCAATGTCGGCGAGACGGTTCCCTGCTGGTTCGATCCCGCCCATCCCGAACGCGCCATCGTCGTGCGCCAGCTGCGCCCCAAGTTCTACGCCGCCGCGCTGATCCCCGTATTCATGCTGCTCGTCGTCATCGGCATGGCGCGCGGGCCGCGGAAGACGAAGCCGCGTCTCTCCGGAATGCTGCAGCCCGATTTCACCGCGCGCAGCCGCATCACCATCGGCTTCGCCATCCTCGCCGGCTACACGATCGCGATGTTCGCCGCGCTCTGGTTCATGCTCGCGCGCATCGAATCGCTCTGGTTCTTCGCGGTGCTCTTGATCGCTGCGGAAGTGGGCATCGTGCGCAAGCTCCGGACGTACATGCGCGCGCGCGGTCTGGCCGATGCGCGCGTGCAGCTCGATGGCAGCCGCGCCTTCGTCACGCTCGATTCGCCGGTGCCGCTCGAACGCGTGAGCATCGAGCTCGCCGATGCGGATGGTGATCGCAAGACGCTCTTCGAGAAAGACAACGTCTCCGGCAGCGTTCGTGAAACCGTGAGCATCGCCGGCGGACGCAATCTCGTCGTCACGCAGCGCTTCGCCGGCGCCGACATTGCCACGGAATTCGCACTACAGTGAGCGCATGAAGATCCGCCCACCGGCTGTGGCCGGCTCGTTCTACGAAGGCACTCCCGAGCGCCTGCGCGCGCAGGTCGACTCCTGCTTCGCCGCCAACGCTCAACCCGCCGCAAAGCAGCGCTTCCTCGGCGCCGTCGTGCCCCACGCGGGACTCATGTACAGCGGCCACGTCGCCGCTGCGCTCTACGCGCTCGCGGATCTGCCGCGCCGCTTCGTCGTGCTCTGCCCGAATCACACAGGCCTCGGCCATTTCGCCGCGATCAATCGCGAAGGCGCGTGGCGCACACCGTTCGGCGACGCCGCCATCGACACGCCGCTCGCCGACGCGCTGCTGGCGCGCACGAAGCTCCTCGCCGTCGACACCGCCGCGCACGCGCGCGAACATTCGCTCGAAGTGCAGCTCCCGTTTCTGCAACGCCTCCTCGGCTCCGACTTTACGTTTGTCCCCATCTGCCTCGGCGCACACCGCTACGACATCGCCGAAGAAATCGGTCGCGCCATGGCCGAAGTGTTGCGCGAAGAGAAAGACGTGGCGGTGCTGGCCAGCTCCGATCTCAATCACTACGAAGATCAGGATTCCACGCTGCGCAAGGACCAACTGGCGATCGATGAAGTGCTGAAGCGCGATCCGAAAGAGCTCTGGCGCATCGTGGACGAATACGATGTCTCCATGTGCGGCTTCATCCCCACCACCACCATGCTGTTCGCGGTGAATGCGCTCGGCGCCAGCGACGCGCAGCTCATCAAGCACGCCACCAGCGGCGACATCAACGGCGATTACTCGCAGGTCGTCGGTTACGCTTCGATTCTGATCCGCTGACCTGATGCGCATCGTTTTCGCCACAGCCGAAGTTTCTCCCATCGCGAAAACGGGCGGTCTCGGCGACGTGTGTGGCTCGCTGCCCAAGGCGTTGCAGAAGCTCGGACACGACGTCGTGATCTTCATGCCGTACTACCGCCAGGCGCGGCAATGGTTGGAGAAGAACGGCGCGGTCGTGCATCAGGTGCGGCCCACCACGAGCATCGCCTGGGGCGCGTGGGCTGCCGAAGCGACGTTTCTCCGCACCACGCTGCCCGGCACCGACATCCCGCTCTACCTCGTCGCGAACGACTACTTTTTCGAGCGGCCGCAGATCTACGCGGCACGCGCCGACGGCTTCGACGATTTCTTTCATCGCTACACGTTCTTTTGCCGCGCCGTGATCGAAGGCTGTGTGTCGCTCGGTATCGCGCCGGACATTCTTCACTGCCATGACTGGCACACCGCGCTGCTGCCGGTTTATCTACACGCCGGCTTGCGCAGCACCGACACGTTCCGCAATACGCGCTCGCTCTTCACCATCCACAACCTCAACTACCAGGGCAACGCCGGACGCGAAGCGTTCGCGCTGACCGGTTTGCCCGCGCGGTACTGGGCGCCCGATGCGCTCGAGCATTTCGGCGATCTCAATCCGATGAAGGGCGGCATTCTCTTCGCGGATGAAGTGACGACGGTCTCGCCGAATTACGCGCGCGAGATCCAGACGGCGGAATTCGGCGCAGGGCTCGACGGCGTGTTGCGCGCGGTGTCGCACAAAGTGACCGGCGTGTTGAACGGCATCGACGTCGAAGAGTGGGATCCGATGACCGATCCGCTCGTGCCGGCGCATTTCGATGCAGACACGCTGGCCGGCAAAGCGAAAGCGAAGCGCGCGCTGGCGAAAGAAGCGGGATTCAAATACAGCGCGAGAACTCCGATCCTTTGCGCGATCTCGCGGCTCGTCGACCAGAAGGGATTTCATCTGCTGCTGCCGATGCTCGACAAGCTGCTGCACGCCGGCGCGCAGGTGGCCATTCTCGGCAGCGGCGATCCGGAGCTCGAGAGCGCATTCGCGCGCATGGGCGAACTGCATCCCGAGCGCTGCCGCGTCTGGATCGGTTTCGACAACGCGCTCGCGCATCGCCTTTACGCGGGAGCCGACGCGTTGCTCATGCCGTCGGTCTACGAGCCGTGCGGCCTCAATCAAATGTACGCACTGCGGTACGGCACCGTACCGATCGTTCGCCTGACCGGCGGTCTCGCGGACACCGTGATTCCTTTTGATGGCACAAACGTGGCGACCGCGACGGGCTTCGGCTTCGCCTCCATGAGCCCTTCCGATCTCTACATCGCCACCTGGCTGGCCATGCTCAATTTTCACGACACGCAAACGTGGAAAGCGCTGCAATCAAACGGGATGCGCACTGACTTTTCGTGGGATCGTTCGGCCAGAACCTACGACGAGATCTATGCGCGCGCGGCTTCGGCGTGAGGCAGCTCGCGATCGCGCGAAACCGTGGCACCTACGATGCAGTTTGAGCGTGTGGAGGACGGCATGATCGAGATACTCATTGCAATCGCCGGAACACTCCTGCTGATCACAGCCGGAAATTCGCGAAAGCCTGCGCCCGTGCCGGTGCGCACGAATCGCAAACGTTGAAAGCTGCGGCCTACGAAGAGTGCTTTCAGATGATCGTCGCCATCTGGCGCGATGAAGGCGGGGCGACCCTCGACGACATTGCGCTGATGGCGACGATCAATTCCGTCCTCGCCCATCGCTTCCCCCAATTCTTCTGGACCGGCTTCTATCGCGTCTGCGGCGACAAGCTCGTGGTCGGCCCCTACATCGGCACCGTCGGCTGCCTGCAGATCCAGATCGGCAAAGGTGTCTGCGGCACCGCTGCCGCAAAGCGCGAGACGGTGATCGTGCCCGACGTGAACCAGTTCCCGGGACACATCGCCTGTGACGCGAACTCGAAATCCGAAATCGTCGTACCGGTGTTCGACGCACAACACGAGCTGATCGCGGTGCTCGACGTAGACTCCGATCAACTGGACGCGTTCGACGAAGACGATCGCATTGGTCTCGAGCGCATCGTCGCGCTGTTCGCCGCTTAGTCGCCGAGCATTTCGAGAATCGCGTTCAACTCGCGCTTGATGCTCGCGATCGCGCCAGCCGTTGGAGCGGCGGGCGCCTCGCCCGCCGAAGCCGCCGCAGGCGAAGCCACAACCTCCACTTCCTCCAGCTTCTTCTTCGCGCCGGCAATGGTGAAACCGTCGCGATACAGCAGCTCCTTGATGCGCAGAATCGTATCGATCTCGCGGCGCGTGTAGAGCCGCTGCCCGCCGCCGCTCTTGT
>DASSMK010000352.1:0-9473 GCA_035688915.1 Thermoanaerobaculia bacterium | reverse complement strand
AATCGACCCCAACCGTGTTCGGGCGGAGACCAAGCTGGTTGCCTTCAGAGGAAGTGCAGATGTTGCCGGGTAATACGTGCCCGCGATTCCGTTGTGGAAGTCCTGTACGCTCGTGAAGCCGCCTCAGTTGTACGACATGCCGGTGATGGTCGCACCGACCGTTTGGGGCGTGCGCACCCACGTTGTTGAATAGCAGCGGTTCGTGACGTTCCGCGAGTTCATCGTCCAAGGAACATCGCGAAATGGATTGGTGTTTGCGAGCGACTCTGCACGAGTCACCGCGCTCGCGGGAAGAGAACTGAAGAATGCGACGAGAACAGCGAGTGCAACGAAGCGACGCAGCGCATGAGGTTTCTTCTGGGTCGTGACTTGGACGGGTTTATTGAATATCGAAGCGCTCAATCAGGAGCACCTCGCGCGTCGGCTTCATGTGATACAGCGTGCCTTCAGGCGTGACCACGAACGGACGACGCGGCTGCGCCACCGTGTCCATGTCCATCGGAATCTGTGCGACCAGTTCTCCACGAGAGCTGTATTTACGAACGTCAGTTTTGACGTTGATCGAGCTGTCGTTCGTCGGCGTCAGTTGCTCGACCGCCCCGAAGATTTGCCTGCTGCATCGACACCAACGAAGTTGATCGAGCCGAGCGTGCTGGTTGCCGCGACCCGGAAACGCGCGTCCCCCATCGCGATCTCGCCGGTGTGTCCGTTCACGATCGTTGCGGTGGGCGCGAGGCGCGCTGCAGTCGCAGCCTGTTGCGCGTTTGCGGTAAGGCGGCACGACTGAGCTCCGCCTTTGTGCCAGCGCGCGCATCACCATGCAGATGGCGAGAATAGCCGTTGCAATGACCATTGGAGCGTAGGCGTGTGCGAGCGTCCCGGGCAATGCAATTTCTGCGGGATACACGTCAGCAGCTACGCTACTCGCGCGCCATATCCGGCCTTTGGTTCTCTTGTCGGTCTGCGCACGATGCCCTGTCATTAAACACAGGGAGTGATCGGCCCATTGATCACGTGCCGCATTCTGGTATCTTTCCGTCATCACTTCAATCAGGAATCGCGAATCGTAGTTCCGAGGGAGGAGTGTTCTGTGAACGTTGAATACGACTTCATCCGTGTCGGGTCTTTCGTTCAACCGAGGCACGGGTTCGTGTACATCGACGTCGGCAATCAGAGTTGCCCCGGTGTCATCGATACGCACGCAGATTCCGGAGCAGAGTTCGAGTGTAGTTCGACGTTGATCGCCGAGCGTCCGCACCTCATCACCGATTGGATTACGCCGGCGGAACTGGCAGGCTCCGTCCGCATGGTGATGCACGAGAATCCCGACTACGACTGCATCGTCTCCTCACTGCTGGCGAGGCGGTTACTCGAGGCCCGAGCCGACGGGCGAAGCCTTCCCGAAGGTTGGGACAGCTGGGCGCGCCTCGCCGCCGAATCGGCGAGGCGGATCGATCGCGGGGAGACGCGCATCAAACTGCCGATTCGCCAGACGGAGCTCGCCATCACCCCCTACCTCTCTACGATTGCGCTCCACGCGCAGATCGAGCTCGAGGCCCTCACGCCGCGGGAGGTCTGGCGGCAGCTGATCGAGCGCGGCCAAGCCGTCATAGAGTGCGCGTTGGATGTGGCCCTGGCACGCGGCGTCGATGATCTCGAGGCGATCGATCTCCGCGGCGCTCTTGGCTCTTTCGGAAACCTCGAGGCAATTCTTGACGCACGGGTGCAGGCGTTTCAGCACGATGCACGGCGCATAGACCTTTTCGGCGAAACCGGTTCACGCGACGGCGTCGACGGCGTGTTCGCGATCACCCTTCCAATAAGCGGCCATCCGTCGCAGACGGCGGAGGCAAAGATCGCGTGCATACGCGCACCGGAATCGGGCGCGGGCTTCTTCAAGAGCGTGATCCGCGGCACGTATGCGGATCGCATTCAGGCCACCTGCATTTTCATGACAGTGCCGCGAGATCAAATCGTCGGAACGGAGCAGTGGGTACGGCCGGTGATTTCGGTCGATCCCGATTCGGGGTTCGATCTTCGCGGCCTCGGTTCGGTGCTCGACGAGATAGAGACCGAGGCGCGAAAAACGCGCGGGGTGCCGCGCGCTGGAATTCCTAGGCCCGGTTTCAAGAATTCGGATCCCTGGTACGACGGTCGTGCGTTTGCGCACACGATCGTCGATGCGCCGCGATGGGGAACCGTTCTGCATCCGCGCGAAGTGCTGAAAACCATCCTCGACTCGGCTGTGTGGCGCAGCAAGCGCGTTGCGGAGCTCGTCTCCGACATGTTGGCGCGACTTCGCGCGGCTGAGGCGACTGTGGATCACGGCGCGGCATATGACGACATTGCGTCAGCGCTGTCGTTCTGGAACGGCCGTGACGATCTTGCGGTCGCCGCGCTGTACGTCGACTGTCTCGACGCGATCGGTACATTCGCGACGCCACAGGACCGCTCCACGTATATGCCGCTGGCGCGGCAATACGACGACGTCGTACTGTCGCTCCTCACCAGCGCGGATCCGGCCGTTCGCACCGATGCACTCATGATCGTCGGCCAGCGCGCGGACACTCTGCGAGAGTACGCGACGCGCTGCGATCGCGAGGACTTGAAAGCGCTCGCGTCCGTCGTAGCAGGCAACGCGGTCGAAGCAGTCACGCATCTGCTCGTGGCGGGTCAGGTCACAGCCGACCATGAACTGCTGCTCGACGCCGCGTCCGCCCGCATCGCCGCGCGTGGCGCGGACGTCGCGATTCTCGACGCCGCCGTCGCCCTAGCCGAGCGGACGCTCAGCCTTCGCCGCGTGTGGCCATCGATCCTCAACCTCGGCCGCGCGGCGCGTGACGCCGGCGTGGATATGACGCTGCTCGCCACCGTCGTGCGGAAGGCTGAAGAGGCGGCGTCCACCGTGCCGCTCGATGACGCGAACCTCAGCTCAGTTGCCGCCGCGTCACGCGCACTCGTGCACACGTTGTCGGCCGCTCATCCGACCGTTCAACGCGATCAGGAGGCGATCTTCGCATCCGCCAACACTCTTCTCGAGATGCATGGCGCCTCGGACGAGACAGCCGCTCACAGCGTCGCCGACGTCGTTGCCCGGCTGAGGCGTCACTTCGGAACAGACGTCCTCCTTCAGCGGTTCACCGCGCGTGCCGCTGACACCGCACTCCGCATCTCCGCCGACTTCCTTGGCGCTTTGATCCGCGTCGCCGAGTTCGAGCCGAAGGTGCGATGGCAGCTCCTAACCGCCGCGCTGTCGAACGTTCCGGCCCAAACGATCGCGCGCGTTCGACGGATGGTGTTTCGGGTTTCGGACGCGCATCTTCATCGCCAGCTCAAGAGCCTTCGCGACGCCGCCGCGACGGTGCACGCGAGCGATGGATGTGCACCGGCCTCGCAATGCCGCGAAATCGCGCTGTTGCTGCTCGCGTCCTTCGCCGGACGAGGGGCAGACTCTTCGACGAGCAGCCGCGACCTGCTCGGTGCGATTGCCGAGGCCGACAATCTGCCGGCAGTCGCTGACGAGATCTCACTGCTGCGCTGTTTGATTCGGGACGAGCTTCGGCATGTCACGCCCGACCATCTCCTCCTCGCCGATGCAGAGACGTCGTTGGCGAAGGCGGAATTGCTCGTTCGGTGCATCGCAATCATCGGTCGCGCGGAGACCACCACAGCACGCGCAATCCGTCAGTTCCTTCTCATTGGCCTGTCGCTGCCGGAAATCGACTTCGCTGCGGTCGACGAGCTACTCCGCCGTCGCCGCGATCATCGCCCGACTAGCGGGGACGACCTGGAGGTAGCCGCGCAACGTGTATTTGCTTGCGCGGCGATCCTGGTGCAAGCGCGCGGCGAGGCGCTGCTGATTAATGATGGCGATCGCGCCCGGACTGCAACCACAGCCATCGCGGAGTTGGCGCGCGATAGCGAGCCGACTCCGCTCGGCTGGGTCGTGCGCAGGATCCTTCGCGATCTCGAGTCAGTCCTCGAAGGAATCGCGGCTGCGCTGGAAACGGCGTCTTCGGGGGACGACGAGTCGATCGACGCGTACTCGCTGCGCGTCCTTCAAGCATCGACGCTCGCCAGCATCGCCGACGGTGTTCGCCAACCGCCGAACGGCAACCGCGCCGTTGCAGCGGCGCATGTTGTTTCGCGCCTTGCGCAGGCGCGTTCGAGCGAGACGGCACGCGAAGTATTTGCGCGCACGCGGCGCGCCGTCCGCACCGAAGCGGCGAATCCGTCGTTCGAAACAGCGACGCACGCGGTCGGCGCGCAACCGGCGCATCGAGACCCGACCGCCGTCGATATTCTGTACGCACGTACCAGAACGCTGATGGCGATTCCGGCCGCGACGCTCAATGCCGCCTACGCGCGTCTGGTCGACGGGCTCGTAAGCCGATATGACATGGAGCGCGCCCGTAAGCGCATCGATGACTACACCGTCGGCCGCGCGACACCGCTCCTTCGTTTTTGGATGTCCGGTTGGACGGTGTTGATTCCGCTCGTTCTTCTCTCGCTCTTCGTTAATGCCACCGCATCAGCATCGGGGCTGCCGCAGATCGCCCTCGGGGCGTGTCTGGCGCTAGTTCTCTGCAGCGCGGTCGCGGCGATCGTGCTCGCCACTCGAAGCCGCAGCCTTACTGACCCGGTCGAGTCGCTGCGCTACAGGCTATTGTTGCCGCATTACCTCGTTCCGGTTCTGATCGGTGTTTATACCGCCGCGGTCACTCACGAGATTGCTGCACGTCTCGCGCTCTGGCTCGATGGGAAACGCTACATCCTTGTTTCGGCCGGCTTATTCGTCTGCTCCGTTTGGGCACTGAGCCGGCTCATTCGCCGGACCAGTCAGAACGTCGCGCACGTTCACGTTCTCATCGCGGCCGGACGGCTGCTCGCGTATGCATTCGTGATCGGTATTTTTCTGAACCTTCTGCTCGCCAATTACCTCGACTACGAGTTCTGGCTGCATGGCCGCCACATCGCTTGGGTGCAGGACGCCGCCTGGGCACACCCGGCCGATTTGCCAGAAGAGCTCCATCCCGAGCATCTGCTGCTGCCGGCGCGAGTCGTCTCGTACTTGCCACTCTCCGGGGCGCAGATCTGGTTTCCAAGGCACATCTTGCTCGACGCACTCTTCGGAATGTTCATTGGCATCTTCGTTCGCCGCTTCTGGCGTCTGCCCGCGGAGCAGGAGTGATGCGCTGTATCGTCGAGAATTTATGGGCGGTGCGGTGTGCGGAGATGCACCGGCGTCAGTGCGGTCGCTGCGCTGCGGGGTGGTGCGATTCGCTGCTCAGGAGCGGCGAACGTTGTTCGAACCGCGGCGCATCGGGGAGCGCAACAGCCCGCCTGGTTTCGATCAGGCTCAACGGAGAAGGAGGCACATTGTGACGACACGATACGGAGTTCGGATGACGTTAGCGGCGTTGGCCGCCATCAGCACGTTTATCGTCCCGCGGCACGTGCGCGCCGCTGATGAGCAACAAGTTGCGATCGATTACATCGCCAAGAGCAAGGACAGCGGCGTGGAGAATCCCGCCGATGAAAAGCTGCGCGAATACTTCGCCACGAAAGGAATCATCCTGCGTGCGGCGTTGCCGAACAACTATTTCCTCGTCATCGACCAGGTATTGCGCGCGCAGCGATCAAATCCGCCGAAGCCGGTCGTCGCGCGCATGACACCGTTCGCCTTCGTGGCCGCCGAACTGCAAGGCGCACATCTCGAGAAACTGGCGGCCTACCGAAGCGGTGCAACCAACGAACTGACATATCACGCTTATTTCGCGGTACGAGGCCAATATCGCCACAAGGACGGCCGCCTCATCACGTTTTCAAAACAGCCGACTTTGCGCGAGATCGACGAATTTCTGACGAACAGTGCGGCGCGCCCGAAGTTTGGCTATCACGACAAGTTCAGTACCTCGAGCTACTTCCTGCCGTGGCTTCACTTCCGTCGGGAAAACTTTTACGACATCCCCGAGGCGACGAAGTTTCTGAAGGCGATTGCATTCGTGAAGGTGTCCGACGACTCAGACGACCTGCTCTCGGCGCTCGCCAAAGGCCGGAGCTCGGACGGTTCCGTCGCGCTCGAACAGCCGGACATCGTCGCGGTTTGGGACGGCACTAAGAAAGAATTCGAAAGCCGTTTTCCGGATCTCCGTTTCGTGCAGTTGGACGAGGCGTTGCCGAATGATCTGCTCGTCTGCTCCGACGATCTTCCTGACTCCCAGAAAAAGGCACTGAAGGAGGCCATCGCGGCAATGCGATGCACGCCCGGCCAGCTGAGCGCCGTCGCGCCATTCAGCATCGAGTTCCTCTGCTGGACGAGCATCGGCGAAGCGAACGACGCCCGGGTCGCGTTGGCCGATCTCGAGCGAAGAGCCGTGGCGCAGGCGCGCGCGCCAGTTTCGATCGAGGTGATCGCGAATCCGCTGCCGCCGAAAACGTCGATTGTGGAGCGGAAGCACTTCGCGCACTACGTCGACACTGTGAAGGAATCGATCCGTCTCGCAGGAACTGAATTCGTGCTTTTCGACCCCGACGTCACGGATCATGCCGACGTTGAATGGAACGTCGCGTCTATCCATGACGGCGCGATCAAGCTCACCAGCATCATCCGCGACGTCGACGGCGTCGCGCCGCAGGAATTCACGATCAGTTTCCCGCGGGCGGACGAAGATCCGGCCACCCTCCGCGTGGCCGACGACGAGATCTCACGGCGCATCGTCGCGACCATTCAGAGCCGCATGGACCGCATCCGATATGTCTGGCCGTTCATGACCAAACATCCTATCGTGATCCGCGACGTGGGGTTCTCGCCCGACCCGAAGGTGCCGCTCGTCGTACAACACATCAAATGGACGGCGCCGGAGAAAGGTGCTTCCAGTCCGGATGGCTCATTCTCGGCGATGCTCACCCCAGCATCGAATATTCATGTTTTCGAACTCGACAGCACGAACTTCCGAAAAATCGACAAGGATCCCACCGAATGTGATTTCAACGCGATGTCCAATGAGGCGTACAGGGTCATCTTGGTACCCCCATCGTCGGAGCGTCCTCTGTTTCGATACCTGACGGTGATTCTGATTGCGCTGTTCGCGATCGCGGCCGCGGCCGCGGCGCGTGACGTCGTCCGCATGATGCGCACACGGATCGCCGGCACGGGACCGAGGACGCGCGATGGTGCCCGCGTCGCCGCGCCGGGCGACGCCGTAGACGCCTGATCGCACCCCACTACGCCGGAACTGGTAACGGTTCCGGTTCTGCGGGGAAATACCGCGCCAGGATTCGTTCCGCGGCCCAGAAACTGATGATGCCGGCGCAAACGCCCGCGATGACGTCCGAGACCCAGTGGATACCGAGGACGAAGGTAGAAAGTGCGATCGCGCACGCGATCGGAACCGCCGCGGCACGGAAGCGAACGCGATATTTATACAGGCACAAGACTGTCAGCACCGTGACAGAGACGTGGAAGCTCGGGAAGCAGTTATTGAGGCCGCTGAACGGACGGAATGCCGCGATGAACGTCGACGACCACCGGTCCGAGAGAAGCATCGCCTGCGGGTCGAATGTCCATCGCTCCGGCACCGGCATCAGGACATAAAAGGGTAACGTCAACAGGTAGTCGGCGGCCGCCGCCGTAGCATACATGAGCAAAGGCCGGCGATTGCGGCGCATGACAAGTACCGCGGTCGTCATAATGAGAAGCGACGGGAACACGATGAAGTAAACGAAAGAGTAGCCCTTGTATGCCACGACGTTCGTCATGTCGTGGTGCTCGAAGCTCAATAACCGGTCGAACTCGAACCACTGCGCGGCGTCCGCGAACAACCGCTCGGCCTTGAGGACAATCGGTAGCGAAGACCGCAGTGACGTCTCGATCCACGTCTCAACGAAGTTGATGACGAATATACCGAGGATGAGAGCGGCAGAGATGTAGGTCGATCGCCGAGCCTCTGCGGTCCGGCGCTCGTTGAATTCGCGAACGAGCCGCTGCTGCTCGGCGCGCGCCGCGACACTCTCCCCGACCGGCGGTTTCCCCGAGTTTAGGCCGGGCTTTCTGCGCGAAGGCGTCGCAGGTGTCGGATTAGCACGCGCTGCGGCCGACATGGCGCGACCGGTCCTCGCATCGCGGCGGCGCGACGGCGTCGGCGGACTCGTGGTCGCAATCTGCGATTGCGCGGTGGCCGCCGACCGCGGCCGGATCTTGCGTAATCTCGAGAGCGCTTCCGCCGCCGTCGGCCGGTCATCCGGATCGGCCTGCCCCATCCTGCGGACCAGCAATCCGAGGCCACCCTCGATATCCTTGCCAGGCACGCCGCGGGGCAGCTCGCCGGTGAGCAGTTCGTGGAGCACAACCGCAAGGCTGTAAATGTCCACCTTCGGCGTCGGGTCCTTGAACCTGCCCAATTCAGGTGCCATATAGCCGCGCGTGCCCATGTCGGCGCGATCCATCGTCAGCGTCAGCCGCTCGTCGTTGGGCGCGAGCGCAATGCCGAAGTCGGTAAGCAGGACGTGACCGTCGTCGGCTACGAGGAAATTGCTCGGCTTCAGGTCGCGATGGATGATTTTCTCATTGTGAATGCACTCCAGCGCCTCGAGAGCATCCTCGGCCCAGGCGCGGACGACCTGCTCGGGCTGGCCACCGTCCACGACCATCTTTTGCAGGCTGCCGTTGCGGTAGATCGGCATGCGCAGATAGGGACGTCCGTCGAGAAGCGTGTCGATGTCCATTACCGGAACGATGCAGCGATGGTGCACCTGCTGCATTGCCGCGGCCTCACGAAAAAATCGCTCGATGTGACTGGAGCTGCCCAGGAAATCGGCGCCGAGAACCTTGAGCGCGACCTCCTTGTTCGTAACACGGTCCCGGACGCGATATACCGTGGCCATCCCACCATGACCGAGCTCGTCGATCTCGACGTAACGAGCACCGAACCGGCCGCCGGTGGTCGGAACTTGCCGGCCGCCATCGAGCGCGAATAGACCGCTGCTCGTTCCGGTCGGCCGCCATAACGTCTTTGCGAGTCGTCGGCTGTCGAGCCATTTCTGAAAAGATATTTTTCCATTGTCGCCCGAAAGCAGTGGCGTCTTTCGGGTGGATCCAGTGGCGTCGTGAGCCTGAATGAGGTAGCCGTCGCCGACCACTTTCTTGATCAGGTAAAGATGTTCGAGTTTCTGAGTAGTCTCATCCGCGAGTACGTTCATGAATGGCGACACCTCGAGGACGGCATCGCCGGCAGGGTTGGTGACATAGACCGCCTTATCGACCAGATACAGGCTCCAGTCTCCCGACACTGGATCGGTCTGCTCCTCCGCGCCCACCAGAAATCGGACGCTGCCGCGGAAGCCGCTTTCCGTCGTCTCGTACTTCCATTGACGGAACGGCCTGTACCCGGCCAGCCATCCCATGCTGTACACGACGCTGCCGACAGCTTCGCGGAGCTTGTCGGCGCGATCGCGCGTCCAATCTTCGCTGT
>DASSMK010000351.1:0-21245 GCA_035688915.1 Thermoanaerobaculia bacterium | reverse complement strand
ACACCAGCGCGCCCCCGCACGCCAGCGCGATCGATACGCACGCCGGTCGGTTCGGCCACTCCGTCGAACACCTGAATTTCATCGTAAAACTGGCTCAAAGAGTTCTCCTTGCCCGATCCCCTTTCACGATTGAGGCCGCTTTCTAGTCGAGCCCGCTAAATTCGCGCTTTCTCGCAGCATTTGTGACGTGTTGGACGCTCGAATTGCTGCGCTCGTACAACGAGCGTGTCCAGCCCAGCACCCGTTCACGCTCTGAAGCGCGCCACCGGCTACGCGCCCGTTCCGTGGGGACTCGATCTCCTCCTCACCGACGGCTGCAACATGCGCTGCACGTACTGCCCGATCACGACCGACGCGATCGTCGAGCGGCCGAGCGCGGTGATGGAGACGGCGAAGGCCATCGCCTTCCTCGAATCGGTGGCGTACTTCAAGCCGATGATCCGTCTCTTCGGCGGCGAACCGTTCCTCCATCCCGAATGGCCGGTGATCATCAAGACGGCGGTGACGAACGGTCTGCCGGTGACGGTGGTGACGAACGGCACGCGCCTGCGCGGCCGCGGCGAGGAAGTGGTGCGCAGCGGTCTGCTCGCTCTCGGCATCTCCGTCGATCCTCGCGAAGCGCACGACGCGTATCGCGGCAAAGGCACGTTCGCCGCGGCGAAGGAAGTGATCGACGAGATCAATCGCGCGAAGGAAAAACTCGGCTCGAAGACGCCGCTCATCGAGATCTACACGACCGTCTACGACGGCACGTATTCGAAGCTGCTCGATTGGGCGGCGGAGCTTTCCACCTGGCAGATCGAGACGCTCCGTTTGCAGCATCAGATTTGGTTGCGCACCGCACAGCGTCCGATCTCGGAGCAGATGATTCGCGGCGCGATCGGCGAGTGCAACTTCTTCCGCTCGGACGTCGACACGTACTGCAGCGACGAGATGCCCAACGTCGACGTGAAGGTGCTGTTCGAACAACTGGCGGAACTGGAGACCGGCAAATATCCGTTCGGCATCGAGTTCCACCCGCCGCTTCCGCCCGCGGAGATGATGGAGTTCTACGAGAATCCCAATTTCCGCCGACGCACCCACCGCGCGTGCACGCTCATCTCGAGCTACGCGTTCGTCGATCCGCGCGGGCGCCTCTACCCGTGCCTGACGCTGGACATGGGCAATGTCTTCGAGCGCTCGTTCGAGGAGGTGTGGAACGGCCGCAAGTTCCGCGCGTTCCGCCGGCTGCTGCGCAAGGAACAACGATTGCCGCTGTGCGAGAGGTGTCCGGCGTGAGGTGTGGGAGCTACTGACATGTCGAGCTATCAAGCTACTGAGCCACTGAGCGAAAACCGGCCGTAGCTAGCTCGATAGCTCAGTAGCTCGCCACCTCCCCTACTTCCGCTCGTACTTCCAGTTCCGCGACTTCCCTTCCGCCAGCCATTCGATGGTCTGATCGAGTCGCTTCTTGCGCGTCGCCTCCTGCTTCGCTTCCGTGATCCACTCGATGTACTCGCGGCGGTGACTCGGCGCGAATGCATCGAACGTCGCCTGCGCTTTCTTGTTTTTCTTCAGCGCCGCCGCGAGATCGTCCGGCACTTCCACCGGCGCCGTGTTCCGCTTCACCGGCGCGCGCTCCGCCTTCACGCCTTCTTCGTTGAGGCGGATCGCTTCGCGGATGTACTGCACGAGCACTTTCTTCGCCGGCAGCTGCGCGACGTCCACCGTCTTCGTCGCGCTCATGGTCGTGGTATCGCCCATCGGATCGAGGATGCCGAGCGGATCGGCCATCAGCTTCGCTTTCCAGAAGCCCCAGCGCACGTGCGCCTTGAATGCGGCCATGTTGCCGAGAATCCCGTTGTATTCGAAGAACGGCGCGCCCCACTTCATCGTCTCTTCGACGTCGGGACTGGCCGCGTGATACGCCTCGCGGATCGCTTCGAGAATCGGTTGCGCGAACGGCGCGGACTTCGCGATGTACGCGTCGACTTGCGGGGAACGTTTGCCCATTCGATGCACCTCGTCACGCGAATTGTACGGAAGCGATTCGGTATCCTGATGCGATGTTTCGACTGGACACCGAACGCCTGACGATCCGCACCTGGGCGCCCGGCGATCGCGCCGCATTTCACTCGATCATGAGCGATCCCGCCGTCACGCATTTCGTGCACGGCGGCCTGCCGTATACCGACGAGGAGACCAACGGCTTCCTCGATCGCCAGGCGCGCCAGCTCGCGGAAAACGGCTTCTGCATGGGCCCCGTCATCGAAAAAACCACCAACCTTCTCGTCGGCATCGCCGGCACCCAGCCCCTCGGCACGACCGGCGAGCTGGAAATCGGCTGGATCTTCGCACGCGACGTCTGGGGCCGCGGCTACGCGACGGAAGCGGGAGCGGCGGCGATGCGCTACGTGCTCGACGTCCTGCAACGCGATCGCGTGCTGGCCATCATCGATCCCGACAACGCGGCGTCGAAACGCGTGGCCGCGCGACTGGGCATGACGTACGAGCGCCGCGTCACCGGCGTGGAGCTCGGCCACCGGCTGCCGGAAATCGAAGTCGATCTCTTCACGCGGACGCGGGAGTCTTGATTCCGGGGCTGAAGACGATCGCGCTGAACGCAATCGCCAGCAGCGCGTAGATCACCGTCGCCGCGATGAGCGCCGGCGACGCGCTGCGCATCACGAGCTTGATCAGCGTGATCGCGCCGACGGTGAAGTGCATCAGGTTGCCGATGGCGAGCGGGCGGTTGTAGATGCCGCCGATCAGACTGTCCTTGGCCATCCAGTTCACCATCGCGAAGCCGAGGAGCGCCGCGGCAAGGAGCTGGACGAGGAGCGGCGTGATGCCGGTGGAAGGAATGCCGGTCGCCGCCAGAAATTCTTGCGGCGCGAACGTGCCGGCGGTTCCGGCGGCGCCGAGGATGAGGGCGGTGGCGGTGAGAATCCATTTTGAGGTCAAGTTCAGGTCTCCCTGCGCATCATTATTGACCTCCGCCAACCCATCGTTCTACCGTGCTTTCACGAGCTGAACTGTGCCACGTCCGCGCCTCCCCCATCCTGTCCGGCGCAACGCCGTTTGTTCGCCCGGCCCGATGCGGGCGCTCGCCGCCGCTTTTGCGCTCCTCGTCGCGACGAGCGTGCTGGCGCTGCCGGCGGATCGCTCCATCGCGCAGTACGTACGCCGCGCGTGGACGGTCGAAAACGGATTGCCGCACGGCACAGTGCGCGGCTTCGCGCAAACGCGCGACGGCTATCTCTGGCTGGCCACGTACGAAGGGCTGGTGCGCTTCAACGGCGAGAAGTTCCGCATCCTCGACAAGAGCACCGATCCATCGATCGTCAGCACGAGCATCGTCACGATCGCGCGCGCCGCGGATGACACGCTCTGGCTCGGAACGCTCGCGGGTTTGATGCGCTACCGCAACGGGCAGCTCGAGACCATCCAGCTGCCGGGCGAACAGGAGATCGTCAACGCCGTCGCACCGGCGCAGGACGGCACGGTATGGATCGGCACTGCGCGCGGCCGTCTTTTGCGCGTGCGCGATCGCAAGGCCGAGGTCGTGCCGCTGCCGATCAACCATCCCATCGCCACGCTGGCGACGGACGGCGATGCGCTCTGGATCGGCACCGCACAAGGGCTGGCGCGCTACCGCGCCGGCAAGCTCGAACGATGGACGGCAGCGGATGGATTGTCGAGCGACACGATCGTGATGCTCGCGGTCGAAGCGCCGGGCACGCTGCTGGCCGGCACCGCGCAAGGGCTCGATCGATTCGACGGCAAACGCTTCACGCGCGTCGATGGTCTGCCGGCGGATCAGGTCACCGCGCTGCGCCGCGATCACGACGGCAACCTCTGGATCGGCACGTACAGCAGCGGCCTCTTTCGCCTCGCGGGCCACGAGATCGCCGCGTACGGCTTGAGCGACGGACTGCTCAATCCCACCGTGCGTGCGATTTATGAAGACGATGAAGGAAGCCTCTGGGTCGGCACGAACGGCGGATTCGAACAGCTGCGCGCCGGCGCGTTCGTGCATTGGGGCGAGCAGGATGGCCTGGCCGATGCGGTCGCGCGCGTTGTGTTCGAAGATCGCGACGGCGCGCTGTGGGTCGGCTCCGCGAACGGCGTTTCGCGCAGCGCGAACGGCAACGTCTTCACGCGCTATTTGAACGAGCACCTCACCGGCATTCTCGCCATCGCGCAAAGCCGCGACGGCGCGATGTGGTTCGGCACCTCGAACGGCGTTTATCGCGTGGCGGATGGAGTGACGACGCCGTTCACGATGCGCAACGGCCTTTCGAACAACACCATCCGCGCCATTCATCAGGATCGCGCGGGCGACATCTGGATCGGCACCGACTTTGGCCTGAATCGCATCCGCGAGAACGGCACGATCGAGAGCTTCGCCGGCCGCGCGGGATTGAGCACCGACTACGCGATGGCCATCGCCGAATCACCGGATGGTCATCTCTGGATCGCCACCGGCGGCGGGCTCGCCCACTACGACGGCAACGCCTTTCATCTCTACTCCGCGCCGCACGCGTTCCCGACCGATCGGCTGCTCGCGCTCACCGCCGACAACGACGGCACGATCTGGGTGGCCACCGACGGCAACGGCCTGGTGCGATTCCGCAACGGCAAAGCGCGCGCGATCACCACGCGCCACGGCCTGCCCGCGGACAAGATCCTTTCGCTCGTCGACGACGGCCAAGGGATGCTCTGGTTCGGCACCGTGCGCGGTGCATTCCGCGCGGCGAAACGCGATCTCAACGCGGCCGCCGACGGCCGCGTCGCGCATCTCGACGCGCCGCTCTTCGACGAGAACGACGGTCTCGGCAGCCGGCAGTGCAACGGCGTCGCGAATCCGGCCGCGCTGCGCACGCATGACGGACGGATCTGGTTCGCCACCGCGAACGGCGTCTCCGCACTCGCCGCCGCGCCCGACCTGCGCTTGCCGCAGCGCGCGCCCGTCATCGAGCGCGTGATGGTGAACGGCAAGCCGATTGCGGCGAAGAACCTCTCCAAAGTGCCGCCCGGCGCGGAGCGCATCGAGTTCGAATTCTCCGGCGTGACGTTCGTGACGCCCGAGCGCGTGCACTTCCGCTATCGCGTGGACGGCTACGACAACGACTGGCTCGATGCGGAGTCGGATCGCGTGTCGTACACGAATCTGCGCGCCGGCTCGTATCGCTTTCTGCTCGCATCCTCACGCGACGGTGTGACATGGCGCGAGACGGCGGTGCCATTCACGCTCCGGCCGCATTTCTATCAGACCACCACGTTCCTCGCGCTCTGCATCATCGCCGTCGTGGCGCTGCTGTTCGCCGCACACACGATGCGCCTGCACTTCACGCGCGAGCGCGCCCGCCTGCTCGAACGCACCGTCGAAGAGCGCACGCGCCAGATCAGCGAAGAGAAAGAGCGCACGGAGATCGCGCTGCGCACCGCCGAAGCCGCGCGACGCGAAGCAGAAGCGGCGCGCCGCGAAGCGGAGCGCCACGAGCGCATCACCGAACAGGCGCTGGCGCAGGCGGAAGAAGCGAGCCGCGCGAAGAGCACGTTTCTCGCCGCGGCCAGTCACGAGCTGCGCACGCCGCTGAACGCCATCATCGGCTTCTCCGAGATTCTCATTCCGCACGTGACGAAGAAGCTGGAGCCGCGCCTGACCGGCTTCCTCCACAATATCCACTCCTCCGGCGTCTACCTCCTCGGCATCATCAACAACATCCTCGATCTCTCCAAGATCGAAGCGGGCCGCATGGAGATTCATCCCGAGACCATGCTGCTGCGCGATGAAGTGGGCGGCATCTGCGCGGTGATGAAAGGCGTGACCACGCTGCGCGGCATTCGCTTCGAGGTCGAGGTGCCGAAGGAGCTGGCCATCGAAGCCGACGTCACGCTCCTCAAGCAGATCCTCTACAACCTGATGTCGAATGCGGTGAAGTTCTCGCCCGATCGTTCGACCGTGACGATTGCGGCGCAGGCGGTGGATGCGACGGAGAGTCCGCTGCGCGTGCAATCGGTGGAGATCCGCGTGATCGATCGCGGCGTGGGCATCGATCCGAAAGACCACCAGATGATCTTCCAGGAGTTCCGACAGGCCGAAGGCGCCGCAGGCAACCGGCCGCAGGGTACGGGACTGGGATTGGCGCTGGTGCGGCGCTTCGTCGATCTCCACCGCGGCGCCATTCGCGTCGAGAGCGAGCCGGGCGCCGGCAGCACGTTCACCGTGACGCTGCCGATGCGGCAGAGCGGCAGCGGCGAGCGCGAGAGAGTAGCCTAATCAGCGAGAGAGAGAGGTTCAGATGACGACGATGACCACGGAGCGTCCGGCCGGAGGCTGGGCGGCCACTGCCAAGCAACAGGCGCTGGCGGGCGAAGCGCGCGCGCTGCACGGCGAATGGGTGAAGACGATCGGCGACGGCCGCGTGACCGCGGAGGGCGCGGCGTGGGTCGTCGAGCAGGTCCGCGCGCGCTGCGCGGCGTTGCGCATCGCGTTGGAGCGCGGCGATGTCAGCGCCGAAGATCACAACGACCAGCGCTTCATGATGACCATGGCCATGCGCCGCCTGATCGACACAGGTGGCGAAGAAAAGGCGTCGCGCATCATCGCGCGCGAGATGCACGATCTCTTCGTCGACAGCCCGCCGCTGCCGCATCCGCGCTACCGCTTCACATTCGATTGGGTGACGCCGCACGCCGACGCGTGGCAGCACGATTTCGCGGAACTGAAAGACAAGCCCGACGTGCGCGGCATCGAAGTGGGCTGCTTCGAAGGGCAGTCGGCCTGCTGGTTCCTGGAGAACGTGCTCACACATCCGACCAGCCATCTGGTCTGCGTCGATCCGTTCGCCATTCCGATGGACAGCACGCTGCTGCGCTACTTCGAGCGCTACTTCGATCACAACATCGTGGCCAGCGGCGCCGCCGACCGCGTAACGAAACTGATCGGCAGCTCGCAAGTCGTGCTGCGCACGCTCACGCCGGGCACGTTCGATTTCGTGTACGTGGACGGCTCGCACCGCGTCGGAGACGTCCTGCAGGATGCGGTGCTGGCCTGGAGCCTCCTCAAACGCGGCGGCCTGGCACTCTTCGACGATTACGACCTCGTCGACGACGTCGCCCCCGGCCTCGCCGCCCGCGCCCCCGGCCGCGCGCTGGACGCGTTCGTGGCGCTACTGGGGAACAGCGCGAGGGTCACGCGACGAGATTGGCAGTTGGCGGTGCGGAAGGAGTGAGCGGGCGGAGGCGCCTATTTGCGCGGCCTCGACGAACTCTTTGAGCTACGGCGTGGCGATGCTGTTTTCGGCATCGATTCGCTCAAGTCTGGCGGCAGATCACTGAAGGTGTCGTCGGTTGGCTGCGAACGGAAGCGGTCGGCCGGCGGCACATCAGCAAAGCTGTCGTCGGCCGGCCGCGAACGGAAGCGGAAGGAGCTCTCCTTCAGGCTGTCTGGTAGCGGAACGGAAGCCGCGTCCTTGACGGCTTGCCGGACACGTGCTGACACCGCCATGACCGCATCGCACTTGGCGCTACTGAGTCGTGCATCGGGCCCGTCAACTCCATGCCCGAGCAAATTGACCAGACGATCATCAGCGGCCCAATACTTGGAGTAGGCGCTTGTGCCGGCGCTGAGTGTCTCGAGACGACGAATGAGATCCGGCTCTTCCTCCCAGTGATCAAGCAGCAACGGCCACCGCAACTCGATCGCGACAATCTTGCCGAGCTGCATCAGCGTCAGGTTTGTTGGCGCATCGAACAAACCCGTTTCATGTGCGAGGAATGCGCGCAGACGAAACGTATTCACGAACTGCTTCACGCGTCGCGGATTGAACTCGAACGGCTCGACGACCATGTCCACCAGCTCATGCACCGCTTCCGAGTCGGTGGAGATTTCGAGATCCAGAGCTCGCAGCCGTGCGTCGCGTGGCGCGCTCGTATCGGCTTGCGATTGCGTCGCGCCCAGGAGCTTGCGGATGTTCACCGTCGAAGGGCGCGGGACTGCGAACGGGATCTGAATGAACTTCTCGATGTACTCGAAGCCGAAGCGAAGCCCGCGCAGCGCAGCTTCGCGATCTGCATCGTCCACCTCGCCCGGATACTCGGCGTCCAGAAACGGGAGGATCTTTTCGTTTTTGAGCGCAATCGCCGCAGCGACCTTCACGCGGTCCATCCCGATGATGAACACTACGCGCGAGTCTTCGCTGATCAGGAGATTGATGGCCTGCATCAGTTCCGCGGCCTTCGTCGGATCCGCACGATCCACGTCGTCGATGAACACGAACAAACGCCGCCGACCTGCGTAGGCGGAGAGGATCTCGTTGAAATCAGCATGCACGCGTTCGACGAAACTGACTTCACGTGCATAGTCGGGTTGACGCATGTGGCGGGAAAGGTCGAGCGAGAACAGGTTCCCGGCGATCTCTCGGATCTTGAGCAGAAGAGCCGTCGCCGTCGCGACGATCGCGAGAATGCCTCCTGTACTTCCGATCACCGTGACGACCTGATGAAACAGGTCCGCCGGTTTTTCTTTGGCCAGTCGGATCAACGAAGCGAAATCGCCCGCCTCAACCGCATAGACCGCAACCCCGAGGATCACGATGCCGATGACGCCGTATTGCACGATCGCGCGCAGAACGTCCGGCCACGCGTCACGCCAGTTGAGGCGTTTCACGAGAAGGACGAAGTCTCCGCGCAAACGCCGCAGCGTGGACGTTTCGGCGCGCACCTTCCGCACGAATTCGAGTGCGAACGAAGCCCACAACGATTCGCTCTTCTCGTGCCGCCACGGATTGAAGTCGATCGTGAGCCCGCCGCGTTTCGTCAGAGCGGCGGAAAGCTGGCGCATGAAAGAGCTCTTGCCGCTTCCCCACGGTCCTTCCACCGACATGGTCAGAGGCGGCTTCGTTGCTTCCTGCGTCAGGAAAAACGCGGTCGCTTCGACATAGGGTTCGAAGCCGAGGCTATCGCTGCCCGCCGGCTGATCGTTCAGCATCGCGGGTGTGATCGACGCATTCGTCGCCAAGGGCGGTGGAGCCGCCATACGTGTGAGTAGCGACATCGTCGCAGGTTTCCTCACCGCGCGCACGCCTTCAACTACAGCGCTGCGCGTGAGCCTCTCGATCACGTTCCCGTACGGCACGATCGCTCTCGCGCCGCACGCGCTACTCTGAGCCTATGAGCCTATGAGCCTCTGAGCCTGCGCGAGCCGCGCGAGCGCCGACCGGCCGGTCGGAAAAACGTGACACCCGTCCTTCCTTCCGGTTAAGATGCGCGCCGTCCTGGGTTCCCGCCCCCGTTCCCAAATCCCGCTTCGGAAGTCGTATGCACAGAATGAAGGCTCTGCCTGTCAGACGTCTGTCTGACATCATGACGGCCATCGCGACGCGTCTGCGCGTCGAGTTCGGACTGACCCAACTCGCCATCGGCGGCGGCAGCGCACCCGCGCTCCTCGATCACCTGTTCACCGGCAGCGCGCTGAAGATGCGCGACTTCGATCTCGTGCTCGTCGCCGGCCGTGAAGTCGATGAAACGCTCACGCGCCGCATCGGCCACTCGCTCGATTCCGCCGAGATCCGCTTCCTCCCGCGCTATGTCTACCCGCGCCGCCGCTCGCGTGACGATGGCCAGATGTGGGTGGCCGGCTGGGGGCTCCTGTGGGACGTGCGCGGCGTGGAAGTCGATCTCTCCATGTTTCACAACGACGAAGCGCTCGCGCTGAACGGCCTGATGAACGTCGACCGGATCATGGTGCCGCTGCCATCGAACATGACGCTGAACGAGATCGCCGCGGCCATGCTCACCGCCGGCTCGCCCGAAGCTGCGATCGCCGCCGGCCTCATTCACGATCCCGACGGCGGCTACGCCTGCTGGACGCACCGCGCGCCCGCCATCGTGGCCTGGAACGCCATTCACGCCGCGCCGGTCGAATGCGCGATCCGCATCGTCCGCGCCTGCGTCAACAAACTCCACCTCACCCATCTTCATCCCGAGCTCGCCGACCCGCTGCGCATGTCGATCCTGCAAGGCCACGAGCGCGGCGATCGCTTCGTGCGCGTGCGCACGCTGGTGAAGCTCTTTCACGACGACCGCGCCGGGGTGGAGCTCGAGCTGATGCACGAGCTGGGCACCTTCGTGAACTGGCTTCCCGACATCGGCGAAGTCATCGACCGCCTCGGCCACGGCGGCCTGACCTCGCTCTTCGCGCAAGCCGATCGAGAAGGACGCAAAGACGCCAGCCATCACGCCGCGTTCGCGCAAGCGGGCGAACAGGGCGGCGATGAACTGAGCGCGCTGCGACTGGAAGCGCTGCTGCTCGAAATCCCCGCTTCGCGCCGCGAGCGCGTGCTCGAAGAGGTGGCGATCGCGGAGCCGACGTTCGCGTCGCTCGTGCGCAATCAGCTGCCGCGCGTCGAACGCCGCCACGCGCGACCCGCACCGGTGCGCCGCGTCAGCGGCCCGCGTCGAGTGGCGCGGGCGTAGCGCGCGCGACGAACAAACCGGTCGACTTGCGGATCATGAACGGCGTGGCGATGCGCGCGCGCATTTCGTCGTGCCGCGCGCGCACCACATCCGCCGCCTGCGCATTCATCGACGCGATGTAGGCGACCAGCAACTCCGCGTCCTCGACGCGCAGCGCGTCTTCGTACTCCTCGCACTGCACCGACGCGAACACGCGCGCCAGTTGCGACGCGCCATTCTCCAGCGTGAATGATGAAGAAACATCCCCGCCCGCGATGCCGAATGCGCCCATCAGATCCTTGATCTCGCGCAGATGCTCCGCACCGTTCGTCGACGCGAAGAGCACTCCCTCCGGCCGCAGCACGCGCTGGATCTCGCGCAATCCGCGCTCGCGATCGGCCACGTGATAGAGCATGTGATTGGCGATCACAACATCGAACGCGCGCGATGCGAACGGCAAATCGGGCAGCGCGCAATTCACGAATCGCGCGGACGGCACAATCGCGCGCGTCGTCTCCAGCATGGCCGGCGAGATGTCGGAGAGCACCAGTTCCACGTCCTCCAGCCGATCGAGATTCTCGCGCCAGAGGCTTCCCGCACCGCACGCGATCTCGAGCACGCGCTGGCCGCTCTGCAGTTGCAATCGATCGAAGATCCAGCGCTGCAGACCATACGCATTGACGCTGCACTGCTGATGCAGCGCGATGCGCGCGGAGAGATTCGCGCTCGTGCCGTATTGCTCACCGATTGCCCGCCGATCCATGGACGCGCCATCATACGCACACGTGCCATCGTCCAAGCCAGCCGGTCACAGCGGCCTTTCCGCCGCGCACCGCGTCCTTTTTCTGATCGTGTTCATCGACCTGATGGGCTTCGGCATCGTCGTGCCGCTCCTCGCCTTCTGCGCCAAGCAATACGGCGCCAGCGGCGCCACCCTCGGCCTCATCCTCGGCAGCTTCTCGCTGATGCAGTTCCTCTTCTCGCCCGTCTGGGGGCGCCTCTCCGATCGCATCGGCCGCCGCCCCGTGCTCATGACCAGCCTCCTCGGCAACGTGATCGGTTTCCTCGCCTTCGCGTTCGCATTCAACGTGACGATGCTCTTCGCCTCGCGCATCCTCTGCGGCATCGCCGCGGCCAGCATCGCCACCGCGCAGGCATACGTCGCCGATTCCACCGACGACACGAATCGCTCCAAAGGAATGGCCATCATCGGAATGGCCTTCGGCCTCGGCCTCGTGCTCGGGCCACCGCTCGGCGGCGTGTTGTCTAGCCTCAGCGCGCAACTGCACGTCGCGCCGAATCGCGTGCCGGGCGTGGCTGCCGCACTGCTCTCCGCGAGCGCGCTGCTGCTCGCGTTTTTCGTGCTGCCGGAAACGCGTCCGCCGCGCGTCGCGGGCACCGGCTTCGCCTGGCTCGATCACGAAAGCTGGCTGATTTTCTTTCGCACGCGATCGCTCCGCCTCGGCGGCGGCGCGCTGGCCGTGTTGATGGCCACGCTCGCGTCGATCGCGCCGATTCTCGTGCTCGTCGGACGCGATCGCTACACGCTCACGGCCAGTCAGGTCAGCTATCTCTTCGGCTTGATGGGCGTGGTGGTTGTGGCGCTGCAGGCGTTCGTCGTGGCGCGCGCCACGAAACGGTTCGGCGACGTCGGCGCGGGCGTGGCCGGCGCGATCGCATTGCTGGCGGGATTTCTCCTCGCGCTTCCGACGCATCAGATTGCGGTGCTGATCGTCGCCACCTGCTTGATGGGCGTCGGCCAGGGACTCTGCAATCCGACGCTCAGTGCCTTCATCAGCAAGATCGCGCCCTCGTCGCATCGCGGCGGCGTCCTCGGCGTCTCCAGTTCGCTCAACGCACTCGCGCGCGTCATCGGTCCGACACTCGCGGGCTTCGCGTACGACGCGTTGCGCGCGCCGGGAGCGCTGCTGTCGAGCGCCGCGGTGGTCGTGCTTGCGATCGGTCTGGCGATGCGGCTGGTTCTCGCCGGCCGCACCGCCGAATCAGTCGCGTGAGGGGCGCTGCGTCTTCGGATCGTTCCGGTCGTCGCGCCACGCGGGATGATTCACATGAAAGACGTGATCGCCGTTGTACGAAGCCACCGCCGCATCGAACGTCATCGTGCCGATCGGCTTCCAGTTCGTGATGGTCCGCCACTCCTTCACCGCCGCGTTGCCGTGCGTCGAGCCGGTGTCGGACGTGCTGACGATGAACTTCAGCGTCTTGTTGCGCTCGATCTGCAGCCGGATCTCGTCGCGAAAATCGATCGCGTCGCCTTCGATCACCGGCTGCTCCGGTGCCACGGTCAGGCGAAAAAACTCCGGCGCGCGCGTCGGCTCTCCCGCCGCTTTCCCCAGCTCCGCGATCTGGTAGACCTGCCGGATCGTCGGCTGCGTCTCGGCGATCTTCAACACCAATCCGGTGGTCAGCAGAATCGGCAAACCGCTGCCGCGCTTCGTCGGCGTGGTATCGGGCGCATTGAGCAACACCGCGTCGTTGATGCTGCGGCTCTCCGCGCCGCCGATGTCTTCCTGCGTGATGAAGCTCGCGCTCGGCAATGGCGTCGGATGATTCGGATCGGTGGTCGGATAAATGCGCCCCACCATCGCCAGCGAGCGCGTGAAGCCGCGCCGCGTTTCGGTGCAGCACGTCGAGTAGCGCACAATCAACAGACCGCGGCTGCCTTTGCGAAAGTAGCCGCTGTACGGCGTCTCTTCCGTCACCTCCCACAAACCGGTCAGGCAGATGCCGTTCGGATGGAGCAGGCGCCGGTAGCCTTTGCGATCGGGTCCCCAGCGCAGATCCGATTTGGCCGCCAGCGAGCGGCGCGCCGCGGCGAGAAACTGCCACTTGCCGCGCGACAGCATGCCGCGCATCAAGCTGCCCAGCGTCACGGGAAAGCGTTCGAGTTGCGCGTATGGATTCGCGAAAATTGCGTCGCGCACCTCGCTGAAGCGCGAGCCGGTGAACGCACGATCCTCTTCGGTGACGCCTTCGATCCCAAACGATTCCGCTGTCGCCATCACTTCACCCCGTTTCGTAAATCGACGACATGCACCGCCTTCACACGTGTGGAGGCGGCCGTGATCGTCGGGTCGGTGTAGTTGATTGCTGCGAGCGCGAGCGCGCTGCGCGCCTGATTGAGTGCCGTGCGCAATTCGGTGACGTGCACTGCCTTCACTCGGATGGAGACGCTCAGCGCCGGATCGGTGAACGACTGCGCCGTCAAGCCAGCGGTCGCGCGCATCGCATTCACGGCGGTGCGCAGCTGCGTGATGTGCGTCGTTTTCACAGCGGTGCCGACCGACAGCGGATCGTTCGTGAAGACGATCGTCGTCGCTGCATCGGCGGCGCTGAAGGCCGAAGGGCCGCCGCCGTTCAGCGCGCGCACTTCGTAGACGTACGACGTATTCGCGCTCACCGCGCCGTCGTTGTACGACGTGGCGGCGGTCGTCGTCAGCAGCGCGAAGGCGCTGCCGTTGAACTTGCGGTGCAGTTCGTAATTGACCGCACCCGCGACGGGCGACCAGCTCACCGCCACCTGCGCGGCACTGGCCGCAGTGGCGAGCAAATTCGCGGGCGCGCCGAACGGCGCGATCGGCGTCACGTTCACCGTTCCCGACGGCGCGCTCGTCCCTGCTGCATTCGTAGCCGTGACCGAGCAGCTGTACGTCGTGTTGTTCGTGAGCCCGCTCACCGTAATCGGCGATGCTCCGCCCGAAGCAGTGTGCACGCCGGGCGTGCACGACGCGGTGTAGCTGAGGATCGGCGAGCCGCCGTCATTCGCCGGCGCGGTGAACGCGATCGACGCGCTGTTATTGCCTGGCGTCGCTGCGCCAATGGTCGGCGCGTCGGGCGCCGTGGTGGCGACGCTCACTTCCAGATGATTCGCCGCGCCGGTCAGATTCCGGTTCAGCGTGATCCACAACTCGTTCGCCGATGTGCGCACCGACGCGTAGTAATCCGCATCAGCGGCGAGCGCCGCGCCGTCGAGCATCACCGTGTCCGGCGCCAGCGGCGACGTGTAGTTGCTCACGATCAGCAGTGGCTTTTGCAGCGTGCCGGCGCCGACGGCGATGTTCGCGTCGAGCGCATTCGCATCCGCGCTGAACGCCAGCGCGCCATACACGTGGTTGTAGCCGGGCGGGTCGTACGTGATCGAGTCCGCGCGCGTCACACCGGCCGGCCCGCTCGTCACCACGCTGCCCACGGTCGCCGTCAGCGTGAGCGATTGCATCGTCTCGACCTGCGTGACCTGCGACTCCACCGGCGCGCTCGTGTGCGTGCCCATCACTATGTACGTCGAATAGCTTTTCTTCGGATAGCCCGGCGCATTGGCCACCACGCCGTCGTTCACCGTGTAACTCGTCTGGCCGAGAAAGCCCCACTGCGTGCGCCACGTCAGGCGGGCGTTGTTGCTCGAGGTGGCTGTGCCGAGGTTGAAGGCGTTGGCCTGGTAGGGCCATTCGCTTTGATACGGCATCTTGTACGCGCCGCCTGCATTGCCGTCGGCCGACGTCTTGCCCCAGTTCGCCGTCATGTCGTGGTAGAACGGATCGCGCCCGCCCGCGGCGTCCTGCTGCGTCATCGTCTGCGTCTGGACGATGCCCATCGTCGCGTCCTTGGTGTGCGTTCCGCTCAGCGGCCCGGCCAGCCAGAGCTTCACGTACGGAATGCTGTTCGCGACGTTCCACGTCCAGTTGCTGTTCAGCGTCACCGGCGCGGTGGTGCTGTTGAATTTGTAGCGATCGCCCCAGCCCACGCCATCGATGTCGATCGAGCCGTCGCCGTCGATGTTCAGCTCACCGTACGGCGCGCGTGAATCGTCGTAGAACGTGTTCGCCGGCGCAGCAGGCGTGGCCTGATCGAGATTCCACGTCACCGCCCACAGAGGGTGATCGTGACCGGTGCTGAAGACCCACTCGATCACAATCGGCACCGTGCGCTGCACGACCGGCTGCGTGGTCGCGCAATTGCGCGTGTAGTTTTGCGTGAAGCGGAAGATGGCGTGGTGGCGTCCTTCGAAGACGCGCTCCCAGTGCCCGGCGATGAAGCCGCCGAGGGGAGAGTCGTCGCCGATGCAATTGGAGTTGGTGGCGTGGGCGACGACGTAGCCGAAGCCGGCGTAGCCTGCGTTGCCGTACGTCGTCACGTTCAGAATGCGCGTCGTGCCGTCTGGCAGCTGATAGCGAAACTCGCGCAGCGCGCCGCCGCGTGCGCCGCCTGGTCCGGCGCCAACGTCGTTGTGCGCCAGCACTGCCACGCGCGTTTTGTTCGCGCTGTCGCGCCAGGTGAAGCGATCGCTGGCCATGCCGGCCACGACGACGTCCTGTTCGATCAGCATCGCGTCCGCCGCGGCAGGCGGAGGATTCGTGAGGCTCATCCCGTCGACATAGAGCACGGGCTGCGCACCCTCGACGTCGCTCTGCAGATCGATGCGATCGAACGACCCGGCGTACGACAGCGGCGCAGAGCCGAGCGTCACGGAGACTTCGCGCCACGCTCCGGCGACGATTGCGCCGCCAGTGACGTAGCTGTCCAGCTCCGCGTTCGCCACCACCGCGCCGTTCAGCTCGAGATAGAGGCGCAGCTGCTGCCCGCCGCTCGCGCCGCCGTGCACCCAGAAGTGCAGCGTCGGATACGTTGCCGTCGTGACGGCCTGTCCGGGACGCGCGAACGAAAGCGCGTTGAAGTCATCACCGATGAACGCGATCGATTTCGTTCCGTCGTGCGCCTGCGCCTCCGACGCGAAGTTGAAATCCGCAGGCACGCCGCCGTACGAGTAATTGAGGAAGCCGTTCTGCAGCGCGTCGTCGTAGACGGTCAGTTCCTGCGCGCCCGCGAAGGCCGCAAACAAGGCTGCGGCGAAGAAAAAGGCATACACCCGCGCGCATTTCACGGCGTCCGGCATCGAGTCGGTGATCTCCAGTGTCACCGATCTTACGGCTTTCCGCCCGCGCGCGACGGCCAATCAGCCGGCGAGCACTTCGTCGATCTTGATCTCGGAGCCGAGGGTCTTGGCGACGGGGCAGCGTTTGGCGATGGAAAGGAGGTGCTCGCGCTGCTCCTGCGTGAGCGCGCCGTGCAGCGTGATCTCCACCACGAAGCGATGGATGTAGCCGCTCTGCGACGTGCAGTCGACGCAATCCTTCGCGTACTGCCGGTCGTGCGAGATCGTCACGTCCACGCCTTCCAGCGGCAGCTTCTCGCGCGCCGCGTAGTAGTGCAGCGTCATCGATGTGCAGCCGCCCAACGCCGCGGCGAGCATGTCGTACGGCGTGGGACCTTCGCCTCCGCCGCCCGCCGACGCCGGCTCATCGATCACGAAGCGATGCGGGCCCGCCTCCACTTCGGTGCGGAACGAGCCGCGGGAACGGAGCGTAACCGGAGTGCCCATGAGCGACAACGATACACGACGGACGCGTCCGCATCGCTACCATACGTCTCGAATGTTGCGTCGCTGGCTGCCCGCGATCGTCGCGGCCGTCGCCGTCACCATGCTGCTCGCGAGCAGTGCGGGCGACGCGCTCGAGCTGCCCGTGCGCGATTTCGTGCTGCGCGCGCTGCCCACGCGTGCGCCGCTTGCGACGGTCGTCGTCGCCATCGACGAACCGTCGTTGCGTGCGCTCGGCCCCTGGCCGTGGCCGCGTGCGCGATTGACCGCGCTGGTCGAGAAAATCGCGGCGAGCGGCGCGAAGGTGGTGGTGCTCGACGTGCTGCTGACGGAAGCGCGCGAAGGCGACGCGCAACTCGCCGCAGCAGCGCATCGCGTTCCCACCATCGCGGTGTCCGTCCTCAGCGATCGCGATGAATGGCTGCTCCCCTCGCCCGCGCTGCGCGATGCCGTCATCGCCGCGCACGGCAACTTCGAGCTCGATCACGACGGCATCCTGCGGCGCCTTTCCGCGACGAAGCAAAGCCACGACCGCTCGCTCACCGCGGTCTCCCTCGAAGCCGCATCGCTCGTGAAGCAGATCCGCATTCCGGTCGGCCAAACCATCGCGCCCGCTTTTCGCGCACCGCCGCGCACGATTCCGCGCGTCAGCGCGCTGGCGGTATTGCGCGGTGAAGCAGCGAACGCACTGCGCGGCAAAATCGTCTTCATCGGACCGACAGCGTTAGCCCTCGGCGACCGCGTGCTGACGCCGACCTCCGGCCGCACGCCCGATCCCGGCGTGATCGTGCACGCCTCCGCCACCGAATCGATCCTGCGCGGCGACATCCTCACGTCGATGACGCCGCTCTCCGCCGGCCTCTGTGCGGGCGTGCTCGTGCTCACTCTGCTGCGCGCGGCGCCGCTCGGCCGCGTCCTCGCCGCCGGCATGCTGCTCCTCGGCCTCGCCGATCTGCATCGCTCGCACGAAACGACGCCGTTCGTCACGCTGATCCTCACCGTCGCCCTCACCGAAATCGCGCGCGCCATGGTGCATCTGCGACGATCGCGCGAAGCGTTGGCCGGCTTCGAATCGCGCCGCGCCGAAGAAGCGGAAGCGAAGCGCGTACTCGCGCACGAGCTGAAGACGCCGCTCGCCTCGATGCGCAACCTTTCGCAGCTGCTCGCGCGCTTCGAGCTGTCGGAAGCGGAGCGCGGACGCGTGGCCACCTTGCTCGAATCGGAGGCCGGGAAACTGCAATCGATGGTCACCGCGCTGCTCGACCTGGAGCGCATTTCCGTCCGCGACTTCGAAACTTCTACGGCCGTGATCGATCTCAATGACGTGGTGGCTGCACGCATCCGCTTCCTGCAGGCGAGCACGCCTCGTCCGCTCACGCTGACGACCGGCGCCGCACTGCCCGTGCGCGCCGACGCCGCGCTGCTCGAGCGCGTCATCGACAATCTCGTCGGCAACGCGCTGAAGTACACGGAAGACGGCGTGACCATCCGCGTGCACCGCAACGGCACGCGCGCGCTGCTCGACGTCGAAGACCGCGGTCCCGGCATCGCCGCGGCGGATCGCGAAAAGATCTTCACCCGCTTCGTCCGCGGCGCCTCCGCCGCCGGCACCGAAGGCCTCGGCCTCGGCCTTTCGCTCGTCGCGGAGATCGCGCGCTGGCACCGCGGCGACGTGCAGGTCGACAACGCACCGGACGGCGGTGCACTCTTTCGCGTGATGCTGCCGATCGCGGGAGGCTCGTGATGGCCACGGTGCTCGTCGTCGATGACGATGCCGGTCTGCGCGAAAGCGCGGCGCTGGCGCTCGAAAAAGTCGGCCATCGCGTGCAGCGCGCCAGCGACGCCGCCACGGCCATGCAGCTCGTGCGCGCGCACCGCTTCGACGTCGTCGTCAGCGACATCTACATGCCCGGCGATGACGGGCTGACTTTGCTGCAGGCGATCAGCGAACGCAGCGACCCGCCCCGCGTGATTCTGATGACCGCGCGGGGAACCATCGAAACCACCGCGCTCGCGCAACGCGCCGGCGCCTTCGATTACCTCGCCAAGCCCTTCGACCTCGGCGAACTGATCGAGCGCGTGCGCGCCGCGGTGTCGCGTCACGAGCCGGAAATGACGGCCATCGATCCCGCGCCGCCGTCGCGCATGATCGGCTCGCACCGCAGCATGGTCGAGATGTACAAGGCCATCACGCGCGTCGCCAATCTGCCGGTGCCCGTGCTGATCCTCGGCGAAAGCGGCAGCGGCAAAGAGCTCGTCGCGCAATCGATTCACGACCTCGGCGCGCGCAGCAAGGGTCCGTTTGTCGCGCTGAACTGCGGCGCGATTCCCGACACGCTGCTGGAGAACGAGCTGTTCGGCTCCACGCGCGGCGCGTACACCGATTCGCGGCAGGAGCGCCGCGGCGCCATCGCGCGCGCCGACGGCGGCACGCTCTTCCTCGACGAGATCGGCGACATCTCGCCGTCGTTCCAGGTCAAGCTGCTGCGCTTCCTGCAGGACGGCGTCGTCACGCCGCTCGGCTCCGAGAAAAGCCACCGCGTCGACGTACGGGTGATCGCGGCGACGCATCGCGACGTGAAGGCGCTCGTGGCCGAGGGGAAGTTCCGCGAGGATTTGTACTACCGCATCGCCGGATACGAGATCGACGTGCCGCCGCTGCGCAAGCGGCAGTCCGACATCCCGCTGCTGGTCGAGCACTTCAAGCAGAAGGTTGCGAAGGAGATGCATCGCGAGTCGATCGCCGGACCGACGCGCGCGGTGCTCGATGCGCTGATGGCGCATCCCTGGCCGGGGAACGTGCGCCAGCTCGAGCACGTCGTGCGGCGGATGGTGATCGATACCGGCGCGCTGACCGATGTGGGGCGGGCTCTCCAGCCCGCCCCTTTTTTTTCAGACGTCTCGTCGCCTCACGCCTTCGGCTCGCGCGGTTGCCCAAGCCTCGCTTCGAAGGCCGCCGGGTCGGCGCGGTATTCGTCGGCCGCGGCCTTCATCTCCTCCACCGTTTCGTAGTCGTGCATGATGCGGCGCACCGAGGCGAAGCCGACGCCTTCGAAGATCGGCCGCAGGTCGCGGCTCGTGTCGTACTCCGGGACCTGCGCGTCGAGTTGTGAGTCGTTCACGTGCGTGGCGAAGAGCACGTCGTCGAAGTGCGGTGCCTGCGGCATCCGCTTGCCGAGGTTGAAGGCGGTGGAGTTGACGTCGATGCCGGCCCAGCGCAGGAACGTGTTGATGAACGACGTGTGGTCGTAGAACGGATAGTTGCTGCCGGCCGGCGCGCGGAACACTGTGCCGGGCTTCACGAACGGCGAGATGAGCAGCGTCGGCACGCGCACGCCGAAGAGATTGAAGCCGAACCCGTAGTCGCCGTTCTTGTTGTCGGGGTTGATGGCGTTCCACGTCGGCGGGTGATGATCGTACGTGCCGCCGTGCTCATCGAAGGTGATGATGAACAGCATCTCGTTCCACTGCGGGCACTTGTAGAGATGGCTGAAGACGTCGAGCAGGAACTGTTCGCCGGGATAGACGTTCGTGGGCGGATGGTAGTCGTTGCCCTGCGTGATCTTCCCCGCGACGCTGTATCCCCACTTCGGCTCGAGGTAGACGAAGTTCGGCAGTCCGTTCGATTTCGCCAGTGTGTAAAAGCGATCCATCGTGCCGATGTCGCCGCCCGCCTTCTGCAGCGCGGGAAAGGTGTACTCGGTGAAGCATTTACTGTCCTTCCAGATATCGAAGTAGTACATGCCCCACGTCTTGTTGCCCTGCTCGGCCAGCACGTTCATGAACGTCTTGCCCTTGTACGTCTCCACCGCGTCCCACGAGTTGTTGTTGCGTCCCTGCGAAGTGCCGATCAGCGAGTAGGCGCGGTTCGGATTGGTCTGCGTCGGCACGGAGCAGTGCCACGCGTCGCTGACGCCGTAGAGCTCCGCGAGCCGGTTGATGATCGGCAACTGCTGCGGCGTGAACGTCCAGAGGATGTCCTTCCAGTCGTAGCCCTGCGGGATGTCCGCCTCGTAGTAATCCTGGAAGAAGCCGCGCATGCCGACCGGTGTGTTGGTCGCGGGCATGCCGGTGATCTCGCTCGAAGCGCCGAACATCTGATTGAGCACGCCGCGCCAGTCGAAGTCCGAGTACATCGCTTCGGTCGGGTCCCAGTACGGGACGTAGCCGGCGTACGAGCCGAGGTTGTCGGGGCGGGGGACGATCGGATTGCTCAGACCGTTGAGCGGCTGGGAAGCGCCGATGGGAATGCCGTCGTAATTCGGCGAGCTGCCGCTCGGATAGATGTAGCCGGGCTTCGTGCCGCGGTAGAGCCAGCCGAGGAGGTTGTCGAGCGAGCGGTTTTCGAGCATGAGGTAGACGATCGTCTTCACCTGGGTCATGACCGGTTGTGGCATCTGTTGTTGTC
>DASSMK010000350.1:0-6620 GCA_035688915.1 Thermoanaerobaculia bacterium | reverse complement strand
GCAAGCCCCGCCGCTCCAAAGTGGTTCGCAAGAGCGCGGGAAATCGACGACGCGCTCGAACCGCGCACGCGCTTCGCTGTCGCGCTGCATGCGTTGCTCATCGCGCGCGCAGTCCGGCTTCGTGACCGCTCGATTCAGCACCACGAACGGCACGTCCAGCCCATCCTCCCGAACCTCTGCCACGAGGCGCACCGTCTGCTCCACCACCCACGGCTCCGACAACATCACCGGCACGAACGCCGCCTGCCGCGCGTCGGTCAGCAGCGCACGTCGCCGCTTCGCGCGCGCATCGAAATCGTCGATGAAGGCGTCGACCGCGTCGCGCACATCGCGGCGCGTGAACTGCCGAACCATGCCGCGATGCTTCTCCTCCATCGCGTCGAGTGCATCGGCCAGCTGCGCGAAATGCTCGGCCGCGCCAAGCATGCGCAGCGTGTGGCCGGTCGGCGCGGTATCGACCACGACGATCGCGTCCGCATGCTCCTCCGCCAGCTCGCCGATGCGCATCCACGCCATCAGCTCGTCGATGCCGGGCAGCGACAGTTCGAAAAAGCGCCGCAACTCTTCGCGATCGAGGTACGTGCCGCGGTCGGCGATGGTGAGGAAGTTCTCGAGATGCTCGCCGAGGAAGCGGGTGTAGAGCGCGGGGGCATCGACGGCTTCGAGGGTGAGGCCGGAGAGCGGCAGATCGGAAAGGTTCGAAGCGGGATCGGTGGTGAAGAGAATGACGCGGCGCGTTTGCGCGTAATGCAACGCGGCTGTCGCGGCGAGCGTGGTCTTCCCTACGCCGCCTTTGCCACCGAAGAAGATGACGCGGCGGCCGGCCAGCGAGTCGAGCGCGTTACCAAGCGCCGCGTCGAGTGCGGCATCACTTGCCATACCCCGTGTAGATGCCGATGCCGGTATCTTCCTCTCCCTGCTCCGCCGCGTACTGCCGCGCCAGCGCTTCTTTCCGCGCCCGAATGTCCCGCAGCGCCTGGAAGACCACCTTCTCCTCCGCCGTGTACTCTTCCTCGGAAATTTCCCCGAGCTCCAGCCGCATCTGCAGCTCGATGAGCCGCTCCTTCCACGGCTGATCGTTCATCAACTCCTCATCCGCCAGCTTCTGGATGGTGGACATCACCCAGCGAAAGCCGGCCATCGGGCCGGTGAGGGGGAGGAGGAGGATGTCGTCGAGGAGGAAGGCCATGGAGGTCTCAGAGTCGCAGAGTCGCAGAGTCGCAGAGGAGGCCGTCATACCACTCTGAGACTCGACGGCTCTGAGACTCGACGACTCTCCTCACCTCTCCGCCCTCTCCAACTTCAACCTGATGTTCACGAAGTTGTACGGCGGCCACGGTCCCGTGTACAGGAACGACAGCTTGTTCTCGTACTTTTTCGCGACCTCGGAAATCTGATCGTCGAACGCTTTCGTCTTGTCGCGCTCCACGAGGAACGCGGCGTTCATGATCATCTTGTCGCCGATCGGTTTGTTCGAGCGCGAGGCGATGGCGGCGTCGCGCAGCGCTTCGTAAATCTCCGTCACGTACGAATCGGCCTTGGCCTGCAGCGCCGATTCGACGACGCGGCCGAGCTGCATCCGCGAAAAGTACGTGGAGGTGGAAGTGGACGACGAGATCTCTTCCTTCAGGCGGCGGATCTCTTCGTTCTCGTCTTCGATCTCGCGCACCACCTGGTCTTTGTCCCAGTTCACCTTCAGGCCGAACTCGATCTTCCCTTCCATCTTCTGGAGCACGTCGCTCAGCGCTTCGTACGTCCCTTTGAGGAATTCCTTGATGTCGTTCTCGGTGCGGAAGACGGTGCCGAAACTCATCGGCAGCACGGTGAAATCCTTCATCACCAGCTCGTTCACATGCTCGTGCGCCAGCGCGTTTTCACGCGTCGGGTCGAACACGATGAGCGGGCAGTTCGAGACCACCGCCGCAAATTCTTTGTAGTGCACCGTGTGCACGTGATCGCCGCGGCCGCCGATGCCGACGCCGCCGAAATCGCGCGGCATTTCCGTCTTGATGATGCAGTAGACGTACTTGCCTTGTTCGGTATCCAGTTGTGATGCCGGAAGCTGTTCGCTCATGACTGCCTCTCGCGGACTGACCCGAAGAATACAATAGTCGCCAGTTTGCAAGCTCCAGACCTCAGCGAAACCGCGCAAAAAATCGAAGCGTGGTTCGCCCGGCACCAGCGTCCCCTCCCCTGGCGCGAGACCTACGATCCGTATCACGTCTGGGTGTCCGAGGTGATGGCGCAGCAGACGCGCATCGAAGTGGTCCTCGCCTATTTCGATCGTTTTCTGCAGCGTTTTCCGACACTGGCATCGCTCGCCAACGCCTCCGACGATGAAGTGACCTCCGCCTGGTCCGGCCTCGGCTACTACCGCCGCGCGCGCATGCTCCGCGACGGCGCCCGCGATGTGATGGAACGCTTCGGCGGCCGCATCCCGTCGACGGTCGAGGATCTGCTGACCATCAAAGGGATCGGCCGCTACACTGCCGGCGCGATCGCTTCGATCGCACACGGCACGCGCGCACCGATCGTCGACGGCAACATCGCGCGCATCGCCGCCCGCCTCTTCGCCATCGAAGCGCCACTCGGAACGCCGGAGCTGATGCGTACCGCCTGGATGCACGCGGAGGCGCTCGTGAACGCATGCGATGCGCCGCGCGCGTTCAATCAGGGTTGGATGGAAATCGGCGCGCTGCTCTGCAAACCGCGCAATCCGTCATGCCTGCTCTGCCCCGTGAGCGACGTCTGCGCCGCACGCGCGAGCGGCCGCGCGAACGAGCTCCCACTGCCGAAGGAAAAGAAAGCAACGCGCGAGCTGCGCATCGCGCTGTACGTCGTGCGCGATCGCAACGGCCGCGTGCTGATGCGCCGCGAATCGGGACCGCTGATGAACGCGATGTATCACCTGCCGCACGGCGACACATCGTTCCTCTCCGGCACCCCCATCGCCGTCAACTCGCCGCGCCTCCTCGGCAACGTCCGCCACACCGTCACCACGCGCAAGATCACGTTCGAGGTCTACGCTGCGACGGTGACGCGCAAGCCGGCGGAGCACGATTGGATCGATCCGCGCGCGATGCACGACGTGCCGCATCCGTCGTACGTGCGGAAGGCGCTGGCACTCGCCGAATAACTCGCTGCTACACTTTCGCCATGCGCGGGTGTGTGGCGGTTCTCCTTCTCTCCCTCTCTCTCGTTCCTTCCGCTTCCGCCGACTGCTGGACGCCGCGGGCCAGCGTGCCGATTCGCAGCTCGGTGCTCGATGTCGCCGTCGATGGGAACGATCTCTGGATCGCCACTTCCTACGGCGTGCAACTGCTTGATCGCACCGTCGAGCCGCCGCGCATCATCGCTACCGCCGCACTGCCGGGCGTGACACGCCTCGTGCAGCCGGCCGGCAACGGCATCGCGTACGTGGCCAGCGGCTCGCGCATTTACGTCGTGCGCAAAGCAGCGCCGCATCTCGAAGTGATTCGCTTCGTCGACGCCGGCGCGACGATCAACGACTTTCTGCTTTCGACATACCTCTTCGTGGCCACGACGAACGGGCTCGCGCAGTTCGACATCTTCGATCCTCTGCAGCCGCACCGCACGTCCGCCGCACTGCCGACGAGCAGCGCGAACATCGGCGGTCTGGCGCTGAATGGCTCGACGCTCTACGCCGCGGACAACGATTCCTCGCTCGAGTTGTTCAACGTCTCTTCGCCGTCGCTGCCGCAGCACACCGGCACGATCGAAACGCTGCCGCGCGCGTCCTCGGTGCGCATCGCTAACCAGCGCATCTACGTTTCGGACGGCCAGTCCACCGACATCATCGCGGGCACCACGCGCCTGGCGCGCCTCTCCGTCCCCGCCACCTCGCTGGTGACGCTCGGCAACGACGAGCATTTCGTCGCCGGCACGGACCGCACTTTGCGCGCCGTCGATTTCGCCGCGCCGGGCACACCCGCCGAGCTGTTCGAACAAGACCTCTCGCCGAACGGCGGCAGCATCAATCGCATCTTCGCGCTGCAGCTCGCGGGCAGCCATCTCTACGTTGCCTCGGGCGACATCGGCCTGCTCTCCTACGACGTCTCGCTCTTCAAGCAGCCCTACGCCGTCCACGGCTACACACTCGGCCCCAAAAACGGCGTCGCGATGAACGGCTCGACCGTCTGGCTCGGCAACAGCGACGGCGGCATCGCTGAACGCAGTGCTGCGTCGAGCGGCGTGCTCACAGCCGTGCGCACGTGGGATCCGGCGAAGGTGACGACGGTCTACGATTTCAACAACGGACTGCTCACGGCCGTGAACACCACCGTCACGCTCTGGAACACCACGCCGTCCACGCCGACGGCGACGTGGAGCGCGACGTTCAAGACTTCGATCATCGACGCAAAGCTGGCCGGCGACACGGCGTACGCGCTGCTGATCGACGGCACGCTTTGGAAGAGCGTGGCCGGTGCTGCGCCGGTGCAGGTCGATCTCGGTAATTCCGTCAACTCACTCCTAGCGCGCTCGGGCAATGCGCTCGTCGCTGCCGAAGTGAAAGATGACGGCACGACCGTGCTGCGCTACTTCGAACACGGCAGCAGCAACGCGCCGCAAACCGTGATCGTCGCGGGCGCGGCCACCGGCGATCTGGCCATGAGCGGCAACACGGTGGCGCTGTTCACGTTCGAAGGATTGAGCCTGGTCTCGTTCCCATCCGGCAGCGTCACGCGCATTCCGCAGTCGACCACGGTCATTCCGAAGGATCTCGTCTTCGACGGCACGTCGCTGCTCGCACTGACCGATCGCGAACTGCTGGTGTGGGACACGACCACGCGCACGCTCACACGCCGCATTCCGCTCACTGACGACGCCATCGCCCTCGCCGCGGCGAACGGCATCGCCGTCGCCACGTCCACCCAAGGTTTTGTTTCCGTCGCGTACAAAGCCGCGTCTTCGTTCCCCGAAGTGCGGAGCGCGTCGACGGGCAATCGTTATGCGACGAAAGTCGTGGCCGCGCACGATCGCGCGTATCTCTTCACGCGCGACGGCATCGACATCTATTCGACGCAATTCGGCTTCGTCCCGACATGGCTCGGCGGCGTGCGCGCAGCCGGTCTCGTCGACGTGGCCGCGACCGACGCAGGCTTCTTCACCGTCGCCAGCAATGGCACCGTGACCTCGTACTCGCGCGCCGGCGCAATGCTCGCTTCGACAACAATTAGCGAAGGAAACGATTCGCGCCCGCTCGCCATCACGAACGTGAACGGCGCGCTCTGGCTGTCACTGGAGAAAGGCTGCACCTCGGGCGCCTGCGAACGAAAGACGCTCGTCCTCGATCCGAACACGCTCGCCACAACGACGACGCTCACCGGCGGTGCGACAGACGTGATCGCGGAAAACGATCGCGCCTACGCGCTCTTCGAATTGCCCGCGGAGCTGCGCGTGATCGACGTCAGCGATCCGCTTCATCCCTCGGCCATCGTGACGAGCGCGCTCACCGCGAAAGCAGTCTCCGTCGCGCACAGCGGCAGCACCGTCTACGTCCTCGGCGCGCGCCTCACGCCGTACGACGAAGCGACGATCACACCCGGCGCGGCCATGCTCGATACGGCGACAGCCGACGCAACGCAACGCGTGCGCATCGAAGAGAACTGCGCGATCGTCACCGGCCGCACGTTCAATCCGCAACTGTTCGCACTGCCGTCATGGAATGCGGGCAGCACGTTCGAACTGCCGTCGGCGGTGAAGTCGATCGCCGTGCAGCCGGGCCGCCTCTTCATCCTCACCGATCACTCTTTCGAGATATGGTCGGAGAGCGACGCCATACCCGCGCCGAAACGCCGCGCGCTGCATTAGCATCGCGCGCATGCCGAAGATCCGTTTCGCCGCGGATGCGAACGCGTATCGCATCACGCTCGACGATCCGCCGCTGCACATCCTCGATCTGGCCATGCTCGACGAGCTGCGCGACGCGATCGCGCGCGTCGCGAACGATCGTCACGCGCTGATCATCGACGCTACCGGCGACCGCGCCTTCTCCGCCGGCGTCAGCGTCCCCGATCACCTCGGCGACCGTGTGACCCCCATGCTGTCGCTCTTCCACGACTGCTTCCGCGCGCTCGCCAAACTCGATCTCGTCACCGTCGCCCTCGTCCGCGGCCTCGCCCTCGGCGGCGGCTGCGAGCTAGCCATGGCGTGCGATTTCGTTCTAGCCGCAAACACGGCGCGCTTCGGCCAGCCCGAGATTCAACTCGGCGTCTTCCCGCCCGTCGCCGCGTATCAACTCTCGCGGCAACTCGCGCCACGCAAAGGTCTCGAGCTGATGCTGACCGGCGACCCGATCGACGCCGCCACCGCGGAACGCCACGGCCTCGTCAACGCCGTCTTCACAGCGAACGAATTCGACACGCGCGCGGATGAATGGATGCAGCGCCTCTATCGCCACAGCGCATCCTCGCTGCGCCACGCCAAGAAAGCGTTCCGCCTCGCGCAACGTGGTGATTTCGAAGATCGCCTCGCGCAAGTGGAACGCGTCTATCTCGAAGAACTGATGCAAACGCACGACGCGACGGAAGGGCTGCGCGCGTTCATGGAGAAGCGAAAGCCGGAGTGGCGGGACGAGTAACGCCTCTCGCGCCGCACGT
>DASSMK010000349.1:0-16753 GCA_035688915.1 Thermoanaerobaculia bacterium | reverse complement strand
AGCATCGATGGAATCGTTGCCACGTGCGCGTCGAGCTGGTAGCCGATGTTGTTGCGCACTTTGTTCTCCGGCGGCAGGAGGCCGGTGAGCATCGACACGTGCGACGGCAGCGTGAGCGGCACATGCGAGTACGCATTCGTGAAGAGGATGGAGTCCTTGCGCAGCGCGTCGATGGCCGGCGTCTGCACGCCGTTGTAGCCGTACGCAGGGAGATGATCGGCGCGCAGCGTGTCGATCGAGATCACGATCACCGGCGCGTTCTCGAATGTCGTCGTCGCCTTTTCCGAGCGATGACATCCGGCGAAGACCACGGTCGCGGCGAGGAGCAGAACGAGACGGCGCAGCGGACTCATTGCGGACCTTCAGACAAAATCGCGCGGCGCGGTATTGCCGCGCGCGCCGCGCCTTCGCCCATGAGACAAAAAAGAAGCCCCGGCGTTTCCGCCGGGGCTTCCAGGAACTGCAATTTCGTTTCGGCTTAGAACTTCACGCCGAACGAGAAGCGGTACGTGCGCGGCAGCTGGAGGCTGCCGGCGGTGCCGCCCGGGAGCAGCGACGAACCCGTGGTCGGGGTGGTCGGCGTGCCCCACGAAGTACCCTTACGGTAGATACCACCGGTCGGGAACATCGACAGGCACTTCGCGGACGTCGTGCCCGCAGGGCATTCCTGCGGCGTCATCGTGAACGGATCCCACTGCCGGACGACCGTGACGCTCGTGTTGACCGAGGTCGCGCCCTGGCGGTTGAAGGCGTTCAGGACTTCACCCTGGAAGAAGAGGTTCGCGCGGCTGATCGGCAGGTTGTAGTTCAGGCCGAAGTCCGTCGCGCTGATGTTGTCCGTGCGGAACGCGCCGCGATCGCTGATGTAGTACGTGGCCGTGGTCGGCGCGAACGCGTAGCCCGGATTCGGGCGGGTGCCGATGGTGCCATCCGCCTTCTGGAACGTGCGCGGGTTGATGGTGGCCGTGAGCGAGTACGGCGTGCCCGAGTCATAGCGCTGCAGCACGCTGAAGTTGAACGAACCGATCGGGGTCGGCAGGTCGTACGTCGCGTACGCACGAACTTTGTGGCGCTGGTCGGCGGCCAGATAGCCAATCGGACGGTTGCGCTCGTAGTTCGTGTACTCCGGGAAGTAGTTGTTGCCACCCGACGTGCCCGGGCCGGCGCCGGCAGACTCACCTTCGATGTTGCCGCGCAGCGTCGAGTAGGTGTAGTTGCCGCCGAGGTTGAGGCGGTTGAACAGGCGGTAGCTGCCCTGAACGAGGAACGCTTTGTAGCGGCGAGTGAAGTCGTCGCTGTTCGTGATGAGGTTCAGATCGACGTCTGCGCCGGCGAGCGGATCGAAGACAGTGCCGATCTCGGTGCTCGCTTCCGCAGCGTAGAAGTTGCTCCACTCGCGGTCCTGGTAGTCGACGCGGACGAAGCCGTTCGAACCGATCTGCGAGCCGAGGCCGACGTTGTACTCACGAACCGACGGGGACTGGAGCTGACCCTTGATCTGGGTCTGGATGCCGGCCGTGCCGCCGCCAGCGAGCCAATCCTTGTTGTTGGTACCACCGACGCTGTTGAACCAGTCGAAGAGGCCCTTGAGCAGGACCGGCGTGGTCACGTCGGTGAGCGGGTCGCCGCCGTAAACCCAGTACAGGTAAGACGGCTGGCCGGCCGGAGAGGCGGCGTCACCGACGTTACCGTTGGCGATCTTCGAAGCGTAGACGCTGTACGACGCATTCGCGCGCAGGCGGCCGTTGCCGAAGAAGTCATAGATCGCGCCGATGCGCGGGCTGATGTTGCTGTCGTCCGCGACCTTCGCGCCGGCGTTGTCCTTACCCTTGTTCTGGTCGTAACGGACGCCGAGGTTGAAGCTGAAGTGCTCGTTCATGTCCCACTTGTCGTTGAGGAAGAGCGACTGGGTCTTGAAGCTGTTGCCCTGCGCTGCCTGAACGATCGGGAACCAGATGATGAGAGCCGAGCCCGGGACGGCCGACGCGAGAAGTTCGCCATTCGGGCCGCGCTTCGGGTCGTTGGCGGTGAGGCCGGAAACACCGTAGAGGTCCTGGGCATAGGTGAAGACCGTGTAGTCGGAACCAGACTGGTGGTTGTCCGACTTCAGCATGTCTTCGTAGTACTCGTAACCACCCGCGATGTTGTGCGAGCCGAGGCCCTTGGTGGAGAGGAAGTAGTTGGCTTTCGCCTTGCCGTTGGCGTTGTTGCGCTCTTCCGGACCGGAGCAGTTGCCGCAGAACGCGGTGCCGCCGCCACGGAAGTCGCTGTTGTTCTGGAAGCGGATGTTGGTGGCCACTTCCGGCGGACCGGCGACGCCACCGGCGTTCACGAACGAGAAATCCTGCTTCGCATACAAACCTTCGATGAGCAGGTTGTTGGTGATGACGCCGTTGTAGTTGATGGTCTTGAAGCTGTTCGGGAGCGAGCGCTCCGGATCGAGGTAGCTGAGCTCGAGCGGCGTGCCCTGGTTGTTGTTCGTCTGGTCGCGATCAATGTCGAAGTACGAGCCGACGAGGGTGTGACGCGGGGTGATCTGGCCGGTGAGCTTGAACTCCATACGCGTTTCCGTTTCGGTCGCGCCGTACGGAATCGGGGCTTCCTTCGAACCGACGGTCACGCCGAGGAAGCGCTGCGTCGCGAAGTCGAAGTAACGACCCGCGGTGAAGAACCAGAGGCGGTCACGAAGGATGTAGCCGCCGAGGGTGCCTTCATAGGTGTGAACGAGCTTGCTGTCCGGGCGGGCTTCTTTGAGCTCACCCTGCGCCGTCCACGCAGCATTGTTGATGCTGTCGCGAAGGCTGCCGCTGAACTCATTACCACCCGACTTCGAAACTGCGGTGACGACACCACCGGTGAAGCGGCCGTATTCGGCCGAGATCGCGCCGGTCTGAATCGTCGTTTCCTGCACCGCGTCCTCGATGAAGAGGTTCTGCGGCTGGCCGCGGAGAACTTCGTTCACGACCGCACCATCAACGTAGTAGGTGGAGTCATAAGCGAAGCCACCCGAGATGGCCGTGTTGCCGCCGGGGCCGTTGTTGGTGACGCCCGGGGCGAGGTTGACCGCGCCGAGGAGCGTCCGGTTGACCGGCAGCGCTTCGACGAGGTTCTGCGTGATGTTGGTCTGGATCTCAGTGGTCTCGACGACGGCCGGCGCGCTGGCCGTAACCGTGATCGATTCAGCCACCTGAGACAGACGCATCTCGGCGTCGGCGCGGCTGGTGGAGGTGAGCGAAACCTTCACCGTCCGCGTGACGGCCTGCATGCTCTCCATCTCGAACCGGACGGTGTAGTCGCCCGGGGCGATGTTCGCAAAACGATACGCACCATTCGTATCCGTAACTTCCGTCCTGGTGCCCTGGAGCTGCGGCGATGAGATCGTCACCGTAGCACCCGGTAGCGGCGAGCCACCGAGGGTCACGGTTCCGGTCAACGCGCCGGTCGTCTGCGACTGAGCGTAGGCGCCGACGGCCGCTAGCAGGGCGAGAACAACTGCTAGAAAGCGATTCAACTTCATTAAAACCTCCTTTGTGATTGAACAGCCGACTCTCTCGAGCCGCGGTGCCCAGTGCAAGCCGCGGCCCGAATACTCGAACCCTATTGCCAAAGCTAAATTGCTGAAATTGCAAGCGATCGTGTGAGCCGTGGCAGCGTCGCGAAAGTTTTCGTTCCAACAGCTTGAAGAACCGCGACGGATTTTTGGAACCGGTTTACCGATCGTTCACAATGGACGCGCATCCTACTACACACTCGTGCAAGCGAGGCAAGCGCGGCCCCTCGGTTCGCCCCCATTCAACCGCGCGAAAGCATCCCTCGCAGCGCCCCCTCCAGCGACGTCTCGCGGAACACGAAGCCATCCGCCTGCGCCCGCGACGGCACCACGCGCTGCCCGCCGAGGAGGATCTCGCCCGCCATCTCACCGAACGCGGCGCGCAATGCGAACGCCGGCGCAGGCAGCAGCGACGGCCGGTGCAGCACGTGCCCAAGCGTCCGCGCGAAATCACGATTCGCAACCGGATTCGGCGCGGTGGCGTTGTACACGCCGCGCGCTTTCGGAGTGTCGATCGCCCACTCGATCATCCGCAGCACATCCTCGCGATCGATCCACGACATCCACTGCTTGCCGCTCCCGATCGGACCACCGCCGCCGAGCTTGAACGGCAGCAGCATCTTCGCGAGCGCGCCGCCCTCCGGCGCGAGCACGACGCCGAAGCGGATCGCTACGACGCGCGCGAGTGGCTCTGCCGCGCGCGCTGCTTCTTCCCATCGCACCACGAGATCGGCGAGGAAGCCGTTGCCGCGCGGCGCGTTCTCGTCGAGCACCGCGTCGCCGCGATCGAAGCCGTAGATGCCGACGGCAGAAGCATTGATGAACGTGCGCGCGTGCGAAGGCTTGCTTTGCAGCGCTTCGACGAGCGCGCGTGTGGCGTCGATGCGGCTGTCGATAAGCCGGCGCTTCCGCTCCGCCGTCCACCTCCCCTCGCCCACGTTCTCGCCGGCGAGGTTGATCACGACGTCGGCGTTCGCCACGTCATCGCGCCACGCGCCCTGCGTCTTGCCATCCCACTGCAGCGCACGTCCCGCCGAGACTTTGGCGGGATTGCGCGAGAGCACGGCCACGGAGTCACCGCGCGCGAGGAGACGTTTCACAAGAGGCTCGCCGATGAAGCCCGAACCGCCGGCGACGACGATGTTCATGGCGGCGATTCTATGCTCGCGCGCCGCGGCTGCCGGGTCGGTGTTCGCTCAAAACGAAATCGCCGGGCCACGCGCCCGGCGATTTCGTTCGTTCAAGGAGAGGAGAGAGTCGGGTAGGAGATTTTGAATCGGTTTCGTGTTCGCTCATTTGGTCAGACGAACGTGCAGAAAAAAGGTTCTGGCTTTCGGTTGCAGATCGGTTACGCGATGCGCGAACGCGCCGAAACCCGCCGCGGATCGGCCGGCGAGCCCTTCTGCAAACCGGCGAACGCGATCATGGCCGCGTTGTCGGTGCAGTAGCGTTTTTCCGGCAGACGGACGATCACGCCTCGCGCTTCGCCCCACGCCGCGATCCGCTCGCGCAGCACGCCGTTCGCGGCCACGCCGCCCGCGATCGCGACCTCTGTCGGCTTCGGCTGCTCGAGCTTCATCCACACAGCATCCAGCCGATCGAAGAGCTGCGCGAAGAGCGCGTCCTGAAACGTCGCGCAGAAATTCGCCAGCGCCGCGGCATCGCCGTCCGCATGAATCTGATGTTCGCGCGCGAGCCGGATCGCGCCCGCCTTGATGCCGCTGTACGAAAAGTCGAGCGATTCATCCTTGAACTGCGCGACCGGCAGCGGGAACCGCTTCGCGTCTGCAGTGCCTGCACGCGCATGCTTCTCGATCTGCGGTCCGCCGGGATACGGCAGTCCGACGAACTTCGCCACCTTGTCGAACGTCTCGCCGATGGCGTCGTCGCGCGTGCGGTTGATCATCTTCACGTCCGCGCCGCGCACGTCATAGATCGACGAATGCCCGCCGGAAATCACGAGCGCGAGAAAGCGCTCGGGCAGCGGCGTCGCCGCGCCTTCGCGCTGCAGGTACGGCGAGTAGATGTGCCCTTCCAGATGATTGACCGGCACGAGCGGGATGCCCAGTCCATACGCCAAACCCTGCGCGCCCGCCACGCCGACGAGCAGCGCGCCGATCAATCCCGGCCCCGCGGTCACCGCAATCGAATCTACATCCGCCCACGCCACACCGCCGTCCACCAACGCACGATCGACGAGCGGAAAGAGATGCTGCAGATGCTCGCGCGACGCGATCTCCGGCACCACGCCGCCGAACGGCTGGTGCCGCTCGATCTGCGAGGCGATCAAATTCACCTTCACACTGCCATCGCGCTCGAGCAACGCCACCGAAGTCTCATCGCAGGACGTTTCGATACCGAGAATCATCGTGCCCCCTAACGCACCGCGGTGGCCGCGCACTCCCGGCCGCCGTGCCCGCCCCGCCCCCGCCCAGGCTCACAGGCTCACAGGCTCACAGGCTCAAAGTAGCAAACGCTGCGCGAGATGCTCGTCCCCGAGGTGCCATGTTTTTTGAGGCACGCTCTTGCGGGGCCGCGGCTTGGAAGCACGGCTCGTGCGTAGGCGTCGTCCCTCGCGCGGCGCGTGCTGCTCTGAGCCTGTGAGCCTGTGAGCCTGTGAGCCTATGAGCCTGTGTGCCTATGAGCCTATGAGCCCATGAGCCTGCGGGGGGCGGCGGACCGCCCCCCGCTATAATCCCCGCCTTTGCAATGAAAGAAGAACTCGCCAAACGCTACGAGCCCGCCACGTTCGAACAGCGCATCTATCAGATGTGGGAGAAGGGCGGCTACTTCACGCCCGAAGCCGATCCGGAGAAGCCGAAGTTCTCCATCGTCATCCCGCCGCCGAACGTCACCGGCCGTCTGCACATCGGCCACGCGCTCGTGAACACGCTGCAGGACATCATCGTCCGCTGGAAGCGCATGTCCGGCTTCAACACGCTCTGGCTTCCCGGCACCGACCACGCCGGCATCGCCACGCAGATGATCGTCGAGCGCAAGCTCAACGAGCAGGGCATCTCGCGCTTCGAGCTCGGACGCGAAAAGTTCCTCGAGCGCGTGTGGCAGTGGAAGGAACAGCACTCCTCCGAGATCAAAGATCAGCTCACCCGCCTCGGCGCCTCCGCCGACTGGACGCGCGAACGCTTCACGCTCGATGAAGGTCTCTCGCGCGCCGTGCGCTACGTCTTCGTGAAGCTGTACGAAGACGGTTTGATCTATCGCGATCTGGCGATGGTGAACTGGTGCCCGCGCTGCCAGACCGCGATCTCCGACATCGAAGTAGAGTTCCGCGAGCGCAACGCGAAGCTCTACCACATCGAATATGCGGTGGAAGGCACCGATCAAAAACTGACGGTCGCCACGACGCGTCCGGAAACGATGCTCGGCGACACCGCGGTGGCCGTGCATCCCGACGATCCTCGCTACAAGGATCTGATCGGAAAGAACGCCATTCTGCCGATCGTCGACCGCCGCATTCCGATCATCGGCGACGCCATCCTCGTCGATCCGGAGTTCGGCACCGGCGTCGTGAAAGTGACGCCCGCGCACGACAAGAACGACTACGAGACCGGCATGCGGCACAACCTGCCGCAGATTCAGGTCATCGCCGAAGACGGCCGCATGTCCGCGGCCGCCGGACCGCGCTTCGAGAACCTCGATCGCTTCGAAGCGCGCAAGCTCGTCATCGAGCTGCTGCGCGAATCACAACAGCTGGCGAAGATCGACGACTACACGCATTCGGTCGGCGTGCACGGCAAGTGCGACACCGACATCGAGCCGATGATCTCGCGGCAATGGTTCGTGAAAATCGAGCCGCTCGCGCGTCCGGCCATCGAAGCGGTGCGCAGCGGCGCGGTGCAGATCATTCCGCAGACGTGGGAGTCGACGTACTTCAACTGGATGGAGAACATCCACGACTGGACGATCTCGCGGCAGCTGTGGTGGGGCCATCGCATCCCCGCCTTCCACTGCGCGAACGGCCACACCACCGTGACGATGGACGAGCCGCAGACGTGCCCGCAATGCGGCGCGCCGGTGCAGCAGGAAACCGACGTTCTCGATACGTGGTTCTCGTCCGGACTCTGGCCGTTCTCCACGCTCGGCTGGCAAGGCGCGGGCGCCGACGACGCTCCCGATTACCGCACGTTCTACCCCACCGACACGCTGATCACCGGCTTCGACATCCTCTTCTTCTGGGTGGCGCGCATGATCATGTTCGGTCTGCGCTTCACCGGCAAAGCGCCGTTCAGCCAGGTCTTCCTCAATGGCCTCGTGCGCGACGAGCAGGGGCAGAAAATGTCGAAGACGAAAGGCAACGTCATCGACCCGCTCGACGTGGTGCAGGAAGTCGGCGCGGACGCACTCCGCTTCACGCTCGCCATCTCCGCCTCCGGCCGCGACATCCCCCTCGGCAAGAGCCGCATCCAAGGCTACTCCGCGTTCGTGAACAAGATCTGGAACGCGTCGCGCTTCGCGCTGATGCACATCGACGTAGAACTGAAAGACGCCGGCCCGATCGATCGCGATGAACTGAAGACCGTGGAGCGCTGGATCCTCTCGCGACTCAACGCCGCCACCGCCGACGTCAATCGCTATCTCTCCGCGTTCCGTTTTGACGAGGCCGCGAACACGCTCTATCACTTCTTCTGGGGCGAGTTCTGCGACTGGTACATCGAAATGGTCAAGCCCGTCCTCCTCGGCAAACATGGGCATGACGACGACCGCCGCACCGCCAAACGGGTGCTGCTCGAAGTGCTCGACCGCTCGCTGCGGCTGCTGCATCCGTTCATGCCGTTCGTGACCGAAGAGATCTGGCAGAAGCTCGGCGGCGTGGAACCGGCGGTGATCATCGCGCCGTATCCGATCGCCGAAGAAGTGCTGGAGGATCCGGAAGCGGAGCGGCTGATGAAGGCCGTGCAGTCGATGATCACGACCGTTCGCAATGCGCGCGCAGAGCGCGGCTTCACGCCGAAGGATCGCTTCAAGCTCTACGTCAAATCCAACCAGCCGCGCGAAGCGAATTTCTTCCGCGAATACGGTTACCTGCTCGTCGAATTGGCGCGGTTGACCGAGGTGGTGGTGGAGGCGGAGCCGCCGGCGGGAACGCAGCAGGACGTGATCGAAGGCTTCTCCATCGCCATCGAATTTCCGGTGAAAGAGATCTCGCCCGAGCAGATCGAGCGCACCAAGCGCGAGATCGAAAAAACGGAGAACGAGATTGCGTCCACCGAAGCGCGCCTGGCGAACGAACAGTTCGTGCAGAATGCGCCGGCGCACGTCGTGGACGGCGCGCGGACGAGACTTGCGGAGTTGAAGGCGCGATTGGAGAAGCTGCAGCAGAATCAATGACGCACCTCGACACACGCGAGATCGTTCCGCGCCTGCGCGTTCTGGAAAGCGTGGCGGTGATCCCGCGCGTGGCGTCGACGAATCTGATCGCGCGGCGCATCGTCACGGAGTGCATCGACAACGAGCTCTCGCTGCCGCACGCGATCATCATCGCGGGCGAGCAGTTCGCCGGCCGCGGACGCAATGAGCGCCGCTGGTCGTCGCCGGCAGGCAAAGGCATCTACGCGACGACGCTGATCTCGCGCGCCGCGCGCGAACTGCCGCTCGTGCCGCTGGAGATGGCGAACATCCTCGCCTCTTTTCTGCGCGAAACGTTTGGCATCGACGCGCGCATCAAATGGCCGAACGACATCCTCGCCAACGGCCGCAAGATCGCCGGCATCCTGATCGAAGCGCGCGTGCAGGAAGACCGCGTCTATCTGCTGATCGGCACCGGCATCAACGTCGAACCGGTCGCCGATGATGAGCGGCCCAATGCGGTCGCCATCAGCGAACTTTCGACGCGCCCGTTCGGCGGCATCGAAGCGGCGACCGTCGCGTTCATCGAACATCTCGACGCACGCCTCGCGCGCGATCTCGAGCACGACCGCGTCCTCGAAGAATGGCGCTCGCTGGCCATCCACAAACACGGCGACCGCATCCAATGCACGATCGGCGAGCGCACCATCACCGGCACCTGGAACGGCATCGACGAACATGGCCGCGCGCTGATCCGGACCGCGGAAGGTGTGACGGCGGTGAGCGCGGGCGATTTGACGGCAGCGCCGGACCCGCCGACCGAGGGTTAGGCGAGCGTCGCACCGGGGTTAGGCTCACAGGCTCAAAGGCTCAAAGGCTCAGAGCAGCACACGCCGCGTCAACCTCACGTCCACGCACATGACGCCACGTGCGCAAACCACGTCTCTCGCGAACGCGCGCGCTACTTTGAGCCTGTGAGCCTGTGAGCCTGTGAGCCTGTGAGCCTGTGAGCCTGTGAGCCTCGGTTCGCGCGCAGCGCGCGCGAACACCGCGTCGCGGTAACATCGCACGCAGTGCCCAACCTGCTGGTCGTCGACGTCGGCAACACCAACATCGTGCTCGGCATCTATCGCGATGACGAGTTGGTCAGCTCGTGGCGCCTCGCCACCGCGCGCGATCGCACCGCCGATGAATACGGCATCCTCGCGCGGCAGCTCGTCGGCGACGCGATGCATGCTTCGCTGGAAGGCGCGATCGTCTCCTCCGTCGTGCCGCCGCTGAATCACGCCGTGGCATCGATGATCCGCCACTACTTCGGCATCGAGCCGCTCTTCGTCGAGCCCGGCGTGAAAACCGGCATCGCCATTCACGTCGACAATCCGCAGGAAGTCGGCGCCGACCGCATCGTCAACTCCGCCGCCGCGCATCATCTCTACGGCGGCCCGACGGTGATTGTCGACTTCGGCACCGCCACCACCTTCGACGTCGTCGACGCAAACGCCGCGTTCATCGGCGGCGTCATCGCGCCCGGTTTGGTCATCTCCGCGGAAGCGCTCTTCGCACGCGCCGCACGCTTGCCGCGCGTCGACATCCGCCGTCCCGAACATGTCATCGGCACCAACACCGTCGTCAACATGCAGTCCGGCCTCTACTACGGCTACCTCGGCCTCGTCGACGGCATCCTCGCGCGACTCCGCAAAGAGATCACCGACGTGGCATGCATCGTCGCCACCGGCGGTCTCGCGTCGCTGTTTGCGGAAGACAGCGAATACATCGATCGCGTCGATCCCGAGCTGACGTTGAAGGGGCTGAAGCTGATCTACGAGCGCAATCGCTTCACGCGGAGACGCAAATGAAGCCGCTCGTCGCGGCGATCGCATTGCTGCTCGCGACGAATGCCATGGCGGGCTCGCAGGTCGTCGCGAAGAAGGCGGCGCTGTCCACGGCGCATCCGTTCGCCACGCAAACAGGATTGGAAGTGCTGCGCCGCGGCGGCACTGCCGCGGACGCCGCAGTGGCCGTCGCCTTCGCACTCGCCGTCGTTCATCCGCAAGCCGGCAACCTCGGCGGCGGCGGTTTTCTCGTCTACTACGACGCGTCGACGCGCGGCGTCTGGACGCTCGATTTTCGCGAGACCGCACCGCTCGCCGTGAAACGCGATTCATTCACTGCGGAAGGTTCCGCGCGGAACGGCGCACTTGCCGCGGGGGTCCCGAGCTCCGTGGCCGGCATCGAAGCGCTGTATCGAAAATTCGGAACGCAGCCGTGGGGCGATCTGCTCGCGCCCGCGATTCGCGCCGCGAGTGAAGGCTTTCGCGTCGATGACGAATTAGCGCGCGATCTCGCCGCATCGCAGTCGGCGCGCAAGATGACGGCGCCGCTTTTTTATCCGGAAGGCAAAGCGCTCGCCGCGGGCGCGATGCTCGTGCAAACCGATCTCGCCGCGACACTCCAACGCATCGCGCTCGGCGGCGCGAAGGAAGTGTACGAAGGCGAAGGCGCCAAGAAGCTCGTCGACGCCGTACACGCCGACGGCGGCTTGCTCGGCTTTCGCGATCTGCGCGATTACCAGCCGCTCTGGCGCGCGCCGATCAAATTGCGCTTCGGCCAGTACGACGTCTACACCGTCGCGCCGCCGTCCGGCGCGGGACTCGTGCTCGGCGAAGCGCTGAACATCCTCAGCACGTACGATCTCGCGGCGCTCGGCTTTCAAACGCCGGCCGCCATTCACACGATCGCCGAAGCCGAACGCCGCGCATCCATCGATCGCGACAAGTACCTCGGCGATCCCAGCACCACGCGCATCCCATATCGCGAGCTGCTCTCCGCCGAACGCGCGAATCTCTGGCGCAAGACGATCGATCCGAAACGCGCCACGCCCGCGCATACGTTGACCGAACCGGGCGGTGCGGCTGCGCCCGAGCGCGAGCACACGACGCACTTCACCATCGCCGACGCAAAGGGCAACGTCATCGCATTCACCACGTCGCTCGGCGAAAACTTCGGCTCCGGTTTCATCGCACCCGGCCTCGGCTTCTTCCTCAACAACGCCATGAACGATTTCAGCGGCGGTGTGAATAGCGTCGAAGCCGGCAAGCGTCCCGCGTCGACGCTCGCGCCTACCATCGTGCTGCGCGACAACAAACCGTTCCTCGCCCTCGGCACGCGCGGCGGCGCTGCGATTTCCGGCATCGTCATGAACGTCTTCCTCAATGTCGCCGTCTACGGCAAATCGTTGCAGGACGCGATCGCCGCGCCGCGCTTCGATCAGCAGGCCGCGGCCGACGACATCGTTTTCGAAAGCGGCCGCCTCGCGCCGGCCACCACCGAAACGCTCAACGCCCTCGGCCACGGCGTGCACGGCCGCGACGCGTTCGGCGACGTACACGCCATCCTCTTCACGAGCGGCCGGATGACGGCCGTGGCCGATCCGCGCCGCGGCGGCGCAGCGGGCGGCTTCTAGCGATAGAGTGGCGCGCCATGAATTTGAAGATCGAAGCCGCGCGCGCGGCACTGGCCGAAGTGCAGTCGGGCATGACGCTGGGACTCGGCACAGGCAGCACCGCCGCCGAATTCGTGAAGCTTCTCGGCGAAGCGCTGCGCAACGGCACACTGCGCGACATCCGCTGCACCTGCACGAGCCAGAAGACGGAAGAGCAGGCGCGCGGCGAGAACATCCCATTGTTTGCGCTGCATGAAATCGCGCCGCTCGATCTTGCGGTGGATGGCGCAGATGAAATCGACGCGCAGCTGCGCCTGATCAAAGGCCGCGGCGGCGCGCTGCTGCGCGAAAAGATCGTCGAACAGCAAGCGAAGCGCTTCATCGTCATCGCCGACGAATCGAAAGTAGTGCGAAAGCTCGGCGTCGGCGTGCTGCCGGTGGAAGTCACGCCGTTCGCGCGCGAAGTGCTCGAGCAGCGTTTCGCCGAGCTCGATCTCGCGCCCGTGCTGCGACTGCACGACGGCAACACGCGCATCACCGACGAAGGCCACGTCATCCTCGACGTCATGGTCCCGCAGCACACCGACATCGCCTCTATCGTGGCGCGCATCCGCGAGCACGCGGGTGTCGTCGAGACCGGCTTCTTCCCGACCGAAGCGACAGAAGCAATCATCGCGGCGGGCGATGGATTGAAGCGGATGAAACGCTAACGCGCGCGCCTACTTCTCCGCGTCCGTCTTCCGCACCGTCACGTCGAATTTCCATTCGTGCTTCGCGTAGTAGAACGCGATGTGCGAGGCGAACGGCTTCTTCAGCGGCTTGTTGATCTTCGTTTCGAAGAGCGGGTAGAGCCAGGTCGGATTGTCGTAGTGCCAGACCAGCTCCGCGTGGCCGACAGTCTTCTGCGTCGGATGGCGCACGAAGTTGCGCAAGCCGTCGTAGCGCTTCTCGCAGATCTTCGCGCGGTAGACGGGGCCGCGAAAACTGGGGGCGGTGCCGAGGATGGGGAAGCCTTTTTTGGTGACGCGGGCGAGGAAGGTCGTTTCTTCGCGCGCCGGGTTGTGCGACTCCGTCAGCGTCACCAGTCCCGCGTGCTCGAGATTGTGCAGCGTGCGCAGCGCTTTCTCGTCGTAATCGTCCTTCGGCGCGGTGGGACTCCACCAGACGCGCTGCGGCACTTCGGCGTACACCGGCTCCGCTTTGAACTGCCAGCGGTTGATGATTTCCTGCGCCTTTTGTTGAGTCAGCGTCTCCGGCCGATCGCATCCGACCAGCGTCAGACAAGCGAGCGCGAGCGCCGCCATTCCTTGACTCGCCTTGCGCCACATGTTATTCCGCCGCGGTTTGACTGATCGAATCCTGCACGCCATTGCCAAGCTCTGCCTCCGGCATAGCAAACTCATCGCCATGGTCGCCGCGATCGTGGCCGTGCTCGCGCTTCTCGGCGCCACGCGGCTCTCTTTCGATCCCGACCTGCTCAACCTCATCCCGCAAAACAACCGCCAGGTCAATGATTTCCGCAAGATCCTCCGCGATCTCGGCACCCTCGACAGCCACGTCATCGTCTTCGAGATGCCGAAAGGCGCCGACGTCGGCGCGTACGAGCCGCTGATCGAATCGATCGCGGACGGTTATCGCAAGAGCACGCGCATCCAGGAAGTCAATTACCGCATCCCCAATCCGCTCGACTTCGTGGAGATCATCCTGCCGCGCGCACTGCTGTTCCTGACGCCGGCGGAAGTCGACGAAGTAGCGGCGAAGCTTTCCGATCAAGGCATCCGCGAAGCGGTCGCGCGCAATAAATCGATTCTGCAAACGCCGCAGGCGCTGGCGATGAAGCAGCTCGTGCGCTATGACCCGTTCAATCTCGCGCCGGTGTTTCTGAAGAAGTTCAACACGGCCAGCGGCGGATTCAAGATCGACGCGTCCAGCGGCTACTACCTCTCCGCCGATCACACGCTGCTGCTCATGCTGACGAAGCCGAAGAGCGCCGCGCAGAACGTGCCGTTCGCGAAAGCGCTGCTCGCCGAAGGCTCGGTAATCGAAGCGCGCGCGCTGCGCGATTTTCAAAAGAGCAATCCGCACCTCGCGCTGCCCACCATCAGCCACACCGGCGGCTACACCATCGCCACCGGCGACGCCGATCTGATCAAACAGGACATCATCATCAACGTCCTCGGCTCGTTCTTCGGTGTCCTCGGTTTGTTCCTCTACGCCTTCCGACGCAGCGCCGCGCTGTTCTACGCATCGCTGCCGATGGCGCTCGGCCTCGCGCTGACGTTCGGCATCGCCGGCGTGGTGTACGGCCAGCTCTCGTCGGCCAGCGCCGGATTCGCCGCGCTGCTCGCAGGACTGGGCATCGACTTCATCACCGTCATCTACGGCCGCTATGTCGACGAGCGCAATCGCGGACTGACCATGACGCACGCGCTGGTCATCGCCATCCGCTCCACCGTGCCCGGCGTCTTCATCGCCGCGGTCACCACCGCCGCCACGTTCTACGCGTTCCTGGCTACCGACTTTCGCGGCATGACGCAGCTCGGCTTCCTCACCGGAACCGGCATCCTTTTCTTCCTCGTCTGCGTCGTGCTGCTGCTGCCTGCGCTGATCGTGCTGACGGAGCGCCAGGAGGCGAAGCGCGCGCCGAAGCTCTACCTCCATTCGTTCGGTTCCGCGAAGTTGATCGGCGCCGCCATCCGCCGTCCGAAGATGACGGTCATTCTGTGGGCCGCATTCACGGTGCTGGCCGGGCTGATGGCCACGCAGGTGCGCTTCAGCGACAACGTGCAGGACCTCCGCGCGAAGGGCAATCCCGGCGTCGTGAATCAGGAAAAGATCACGAAGAAGTTCGGCCAGTCGTTCGAGTTCATGATGTACGTCATCGAAGGCAAATCGCTCGATGACGTCATCACCCGCACGCACGCCGCGACGCGCGATCTCACGCCGCTCGTCGCATCGAAGACGATCGGCTCGTATCAATCGATCGCCACCTTCCTGCCGCCGCGCGATCAGCAACTCGCCGTCATGCAGCGGCTGCAGGCGGGACGCGCCGACGCATTCAACTTCGATCGCATCAACAACACCTTCCGGGCAGCGCTCGTCGAGAACGGCTTCAAGCCTGAGGCGTACGACAGCTACATGGAGCTCTTCGCGCAAACGCTCGCGCCGAAAGAGCCCATCTCGATCCAGACGCTCGGCAATGCGGATCTGCTCAACCTCACGTCGCGGTTCGTGAAGCAGACTGCGGACGGCTGGATCTCGGTGATCTACGTCTACCCGACGGGCGGACGCTGGCCGCGCGAAGTGCCGAAAGCGCTGCTCGACGTGCCGGACCGTCATCCCGGCGACATCCTCACCGGCATCAATCTCGTCAGCGGCACGCTGCGCCGTATCGTTCGCGCCGACGCCGTCCGCTCCACGCTTCTCGGCTTCGCCGCCGTCGCGATCCTGATGCTCCTCAGCTTCCGCAATCTGAAGATGGCGCTGCTCGCGTTCGTGCCGTTCCTCGCCGGCGCGGCGGGCATGATGGGATTGATGGCGTTGCTCGCGCTCGAGTTCAACTTCATGAACGTGTTCGTCGCGCTGATGATCATCGGCTGCGCGACCGACTACGCGGTCTATATGCAGCAGCGTTATCTCGAAGATCCGGCCAACTACGAGCGCACTGCGCCTGAGACCGGCAAGGCCGTGGTGATGGCCGCGCTGACGACCATCGTCGGCTACGGCTCGTTCGCCATCTCGCACTACCCGGGGCTGAGATCGATCGGCTATGCTTCGACCTTTGGAATCGGCTTGAGCGGGCTGGCCGCGATTACGCTGCTGCCCGCAATTCTGGTGATGTCACGGAGAAGAACCTGATGCAATCGACGAAAGTCACGACCCTTCCGGCTGTGGTGATCGAGCGCTTCGTGCGCGGGCGTGTGGCGGCGGACATGCTGCTGGTGGTCGGCGCGAGCGCGCTCATTGCGCTGGCGGCGCAGGTCGCGATTCCCATCCCCTTTTCCCCCGTTCCCCTCACGCTGCAGCCGCTGGCCGTCATCTTCCTCGGCGCAGTGCTCGGCTCCACGCGCGGCGCCGCCGCCGCAGCGCTGTACCTGATGGAAGGCTTCAGCGGCCTGCCTGTCTTCGCGCAAGGCCACGGCGGCGCGATCTGGCTCATGGCCGCGACAGCCGGCTACCTCTACTCGTATCCGTTCGCCGCGTGGCTGGCGGGCTTCGTCTCGGAGCGCGGCTGGGGCAACTCCACCGTCCGCGCTGTCGCCGGCATGCTCGCCGCTCTCGGCGTCATCTACCTCGGCGGCTGGTCGTGGCTGGCGATGCTGACCAACGCACGCGGTGCGTTCGCGCTCGGCGTCGCGCCGTTCGTGCTGTCCGACGTGATCAAAGTCGCCGTCGGCGCAGCGATGCTGCCGTACGCACACAAAATCGTCTCGCGCGTCTGACGCGCACTCGGC
>DASSMK010000348.1:0-6450 GCA_035688915.1 Thermoanaerobaculia bacterium | reverse complement strand
GGACGAGATAGTTGAGGAAGGCGTAGTTCGCGCTGGCGATGATGCCGATCTGCAGCGGCGTCGTGATCGCGAACGCCACGAGGCGCGCGCGGCGATCGGGCACAAACAGCAGCCACACCACAAAGAGCTCGATGATCAGCGTGGCCGCGGCGGTGAAGGCGTGGAAGCCGTGTGGCCAATGCTGCACGTGCCAGCCCAGGAACGTCGGCAGCGGACCGTTCTCGTAGTACTCGTCCATCGCGGTGAGCTGGCGCCACTGCGGATCGCCGCTCATCAGCTTCACGAGTCCTGATTCGAAGTAGATGCGGAACCACTCCCACTGCAGCAGGAAGAGGCTGGCGCGCGTCGGCGGATCGTTCGTGCCGAGCCGCGGACGCAGGCCGCGCGGCGCGAAGAAGAACGACAGCAGCGCCGCTTCGAGCAGCATGCCGTCGGATTGATAGCCGGCGAACTCGCGCGCGGCGGCGACAAACGAGAGATGGCAGATCGCGGCGACGACGATGGCGGCGCGCGGCCAGAGATTCAGCATCAGCGCGATCGATGCGATGGCGCCGGCGATCACCACCGCGTGCATCGCGCGCGACGACGCGTCGAACCAGAACAGCGTCGGCAGCAGGTGATAGGCGCGCGCGCCGAGAACGCGCTTGGCCTGCGCGAGGTAATCGCCGGCCGGAAGGATGCCGTTCGGGCCGATCAATCCGTCGATCTGAAACCACAGCGAGTAGAACGCGGAGAAGAAGATGGCGCCGAGGCAGCGAAGCCAGAGCCAGCGTGCGCGGAGAGCGGGTTCACTGGCGGAAAACCAGCGTTCGCGGAGCGAAGGAGGCGGCGGTGCGGGATCGAAAATCGTCATCGCGTCGTCAAACAAACAGCAACGAACACACCGAATAAAATTTTCTTGCCTTGAGGCTGGGTTTGTCCCAAAGTGAGCGCGCGTCTTCGTCCAAAGACGGTCTGAAAAATCGAGGAAACCCAGTTGGAACGGTTCATCGTCCGCGCCGCGGCCGCTTTGCTGTTTGCCGTCTGCCCTTCCGTATTCGCACAGGTCGCTTCGACCCAATGCGGAGAGAGAGAAGTTGTCCTCGACGGCCGCACGAGCGTCGCGAAGCTCGACGGCTGCGGCGGCGGCTACGAAGACGATCTGCTCTGGCACCTCGACCGGATCGATCAGATCGGCGGCGCGCTGGACGGCACGTTCGATCGCCGGAACGGCGGTGCCGGCAGTGTGATCTACGTGATGGATACGGGCGTTCGTGCCGATCACGTGGAGTTCGCCGGCGCGCGCACATCGCGAGTGGTTGCGGGATTCGACGTGGCGGGCAGCGTGCCGGTCGGCGAATCGAATTGCACCAGCAACAACAAGGCGCTCGCGCCGTGCTACGGCAACGACGAAGAGCTCGCCGCCGCCGCGCACGGCACGAGCGTGGCCTCGATTGCCGCGGGTCACAACATCGGCGTGGCGCCCGAAGCGTCGGTGGTGAGCATCCGCGTGATGAACGAGCGCGGGCTGGCCACGACGCGCACGTATCTCGACGGTCTCGACGCGATCGTTCAACACGCGTGGAGCGCGGGCGCGCCGCCGTTCCGCACGGCCATCGTGAACATCAGCGGCTGGGTGCTCGAACGGCTCTCCGGCACGAGCGACGCCACGCCCTCCGTTCCGTACAGCAGCGTCGCGCAGAAGATGCGCGACATGGTGAGCGGCGTCGACGCGCAAGGCCGTCCCGATCCGAACGGCCGCCGCTTTTTCTTCGTGGTGGCCGCGAACAACGTGGACGGCGGCTGCGGCCCCTCCGGCATGATCGACCGTTTCCCCGCCATCCTCGGACAAGACGTCGCCGGCATCATCACCGTGGGCGGCATGACGCGCCTGAACACGGCGTGGATGGGCTCCTGCCGCGGCGGCGTGGAAGTGCTCGCGCCGGCGCAGTCGATCTTCAGCGCGACCGTGACCGCGCGCGACGAATATCGCGGCAAGCGCCCGAACCTGCGCTCCGGAACATCTTTCGCCGCGCCGATCATCGCCGGCATCGCCGCACGCCTGCTGTCCGATCGCCCCGAGCTCACCCCCTCGCAGCTGGAAGCGTGGATCACCGCCACTCCATCCCGCGTAGAAAATCCGGACGCGCTGCTGGCGGATGGGAAGGTGGCGTACGTGCGCTCGATCGCGCCGGGCGTGACGATGGCGCAGCGCGGCGGAGCCGCGGGGTATTGAGCGCGGACGCGCAGCGCGGGTTGAGCGGCGGGGTTGAGCGGCGGGTTGAGCTATCGAGCTGCTGAGCTACTGAGCCTGAGGCGGCAACGAGTCGCAGAGTCGTAGAGTCGTCGAGTCTCAGAGTCTGAAGCGCTCGAGCGGAGCTTCTCTGCGACTCGGAGACTCGGCGACGCTACGACTCGTGGGTTACCGCGCAGCGTGGCCCTCCAACAGCTCAGCAGCTCGACAGTTCAATAGCTCCGCAATGCCTTGGCCGCGCTCGCGCAGAGCTCCTCTGCGACTCTGCGACTCGGCGACTCTACGACTCGTGGCTTACCGCGCAGCGTGGCCCTCAACAGCTCAGCAGCTCGACAGCTCGACAGCTCCGCGACGCCCGCGCAGCGCTCCCCATCCGCTATCATCCCCCTGCCCCATGACCACGACCTACGACAGCTCTGCCATTGAAGTCCTGACCGGGCTCGAACCGGTTCGCAAGCGGCCTGGGATGTACACGCTCACCGAGCGGCCGAACCATCTTGCGCAGGAAGTGATCGACAACTCCGCCGACGAAGCGATCGCCGGTTACGCCGATGAAATCGTCGTCACGCTGCATGACGACAACTCGCTTTCCGTGCAGGACAACGGGCGCGGCATGCCGGTCGACAAGCACGCCAAGGAGGGCGTGAGCGGCGTCGAGGTCATCCTCACGCGGCTGCACGCGGGCGCGAAGTTTTCGGACAAGAGCTACCGCTACTCCGGCGGTCTGCACGGCGTCGGCGTCTCCGTCGTCAACGCGTTGTCGAAGAAGCTGCAGGTGTGGGTCCGCCGCGACGGCAACGAATACACGATGACGTTCGGCGACGGCAAAAAGAAATCCGATCTGAAAGTGATCGGCACCGTCGGCAAGCGCAACACCGGTACGACCGTCCGCTTCTGGCCGGACGAAACGTTCTTCGATTCGCCGAAGTTCAGCGTGCCGCGCCTCAAGCACGTCATGCGCGCCAAGGCCGTGCTCTCGCCGAAGCTGCGCATGCGCTTCCTCAGCGAAGTCGATCCGGCCGAGAACGAAGAGTGGTACTTCGAAGACGGCCTGACCGATTACCTGATGTCGGAGCTGGCCGGCACGACCATCGTTCCGGAATCGCCGTACACCGGTCACTTCAAAGGACTCGACCACGAAGTCGATTGGGCCGTGGTGTGGATGCCGGAAGATGGCGACGTGGTCGGCGAGAGCTACGTGAATCTCATTCCCACCGCGCAGGGCGGCACGCACGTGAACGGCTTCCGCACCGGACTCACTGAAGCGGTGCGCGAGTTCTGTGAGTTCCGCAATCTTTTGCCGCGCGGCGTGAAGCTCGCGCCGGAAGACGTGTGGGCGCGCTGCAGCTACATCCTCTCCGTGCGCATGACCAATCCGCAGTTCACCGGGCAGACGAAGGATCGCCTTTCCTCGCGCGAAGCGAGCGCATTCGTCTCCGGCGTCACACAGGACGCGTTCTCGATCTGGCTGAACAACAACGTCGTCGCCGCAGAAACGATCGCGAAAGTGGCAATCGATCAGGCCATGGTGCGGCTCAAGCAGGGCAAGAAGGTCGAGCGCAAGAAGCTCACTTCCGGTCCCGCGCTGCCCGGCAAACTCGCGGATTGCACCGCGCAGGATCTCTCGCGCACCGAGCTGTTTCTCGTGGAAGGCGATTCCGCCGGTGGCTCCGCGAAGCAGGCGCGCGACCGCGAGTTCCAGGCCATCATGCCGCTGCGCGGCAAGATCCTGAACACGTGGGAAGTCGATTCCGGAGAAGTGCTCTCCTCACAGGAAGTCCACGACATCGCCGTCGCCCTCGGCGTCGATCCGGGTTCCGACAAGCTCGATGGTCTGCGCTACGGCAAGGTCTGCATCCTGGCCGACGCAGACTCCGACGGCGCACACATCGCCACGCTGCTCTGCGCGCTGTTCGTGAAGCATTTCCGCTCGCTGGTGAAAGAAGGGCACGTCTTCATCGCCATGCCGCCGCTCTACCGCATCGACGTTGGTAAACATGTTTACTATGCGCTCGACGACGCGGAGCGCGAAGGCATCCTGGCGCGCATCGAAGCGGAAGGCATCCGCGGCAAGGTCAACATCCAGCGCTTCAAAGGCCTCGGCGAAATGAATCCGCCGCAGCTCCGCGAAACGACCATGGATCCGAACACGCGGCGCCTGGTGAAGATGACGCTCGACGAACTGGAGCCGGCGATGGCCACGATCGACATGCTGCTCGCCAAGAACCGCGCGGGCGATCGCAAGGTCTGGCTGACGGACGAAGGCAACAAGGCGGAGATTCTCGAGTAATTCGGACTCGCGTCGCGTCGTTTTGACGCAGTGAGGCGAGTCAATCTGACCCGCGTTTCGCACGCTCCCTCTCTACGGACGCGTGGCACGCCGCTCGGAATGGTCCACCGCTCATGCGACGTCTTGCGATCGTTCTTCTGTCTCTCGTTTTCACGCTCGTTGTTTCCGCGCAGAAGCGCCGCGCGGTGCCGTCGGCGCCCGATGCGACCGTTCCGCAAAACGCCGGAGCTCCGCTGCCGGGTCTTGCGCCATCGGAGCTCGCGGCGTTCAACGCAGGGCGCGGCGCGTTCAATCGCGACGCGCAGCCGCTCACGGGACTCGGCCCTGTCTTCAATGACACCTCGTGCCAGCAGTGCCACAACGCGGCGGCGCCCGGCGGCGGCAGCAATCGAAACGTGACGCGTTTCGCGCGGCGCGTGAACGGCACGTTCGACGCGATGCCGACGTTCGGCGGTTCGCTCGTACAGAATCGCGCCATCGGCGGTGGCCGCAACGGCGGCGGCGTGACGCACAACTTCGCGCCGGAGACGGTTCCGCCACAAGCCACCATCGTCGCGCAGCGCCGCACCACGCCGCTCTTCGGCCTCGGCCTCGTCGACGCCACACCCGACGCGACATTCATCGCGCTCGCTGCCGCGCAAGCGGCGCGCGGCGACGGCACCGCCGGCCGCGTGAACATGACGGACAACATCCGCGCCGGCATGAAGACCGCCGGCCGCTTCGGGTGGAAGGCGCAGGTGCCGACGCTCTTTCAATTCGCCGGCGACGCGCTCGTGAACGAGATGGGCATCACCACGCCCGATTTTCCCGATGAGGTCTGCCCGCAAGGCAATTGCGCGGAGCTGTCATTCAATCCGGCGCCGGGACTCAACGACAGCGGCACTGCGCCGACGCAGCTCACGAACTTCATGCTCATGCTCGCCGCACCTGCACGCGGACCGCAGAACGCGGACACGCTGCAGGGCGAGCAGGTCTTCAACACGATCGGCTGCGCGTCGTGTCACGTGACGACGCTGACCACCGGCGCGAGCGCAATCGCCGCGCTCGATCACAAGTCCTATCATCCGTACTCCGATTTTCTGCTGCACGACATGGGCGCGCTCGGCGACGGTCTGGAGATGGCCAGCGCGACCGGCAGCGAAGTGCGCACCGCGCCACTGTGGGGACTGCGCTTCATCAATCGCTACTTGCACGACGGCCGCGCCACGACGCTCGAGCAGGCCATCGCCGCGCATGACGGGCAGGGGCGCACGTCACGCGATACGTTCGCCGCGCTCTCCGCAAACGCGAAAGCGCAACTGTTGGCGTTCCTGCGATCGCTGTAGCGTCTACGCCACCACTCGCGCCACAACGATCGTGACGTCGTCCGCCTGCGCGACGCCTCCGCGGAACCGCTCCACGTCCGCGACGAGCGCGTCGCGCAACTGTTCGGCGGTGACGTCGTGCGGCTGCGCGTCGACGAACGCCGCCAGACGATCCAATCCGTACACCTCTTCGGCAGCATTGCGCGCTTCGTAGATGCCGTCGCTGTGCAGCACGAAGAGATCGCCGGGCTGCACGTCGAACGAAATCTGCGGCACGTTCAGCGGCAGGCGGACGCCGAGGGGTGGGGCGAAGAGCTCGATGGCGCGGGTGTTGCCGTCGCGGCGGAAGATGACTGGTGGATGTCCCGCGCTGGCGACGGTGGCGCGGCGCGTTTTCTCGTCGAGCAGCACGACGGCCACGCTGGCGAGCAAGCGGCGGCGGCTCGTTTGCGCGACGAGATCGTGCAGCCGGCGCATCACGGCGGCGGGATCATCGAGCGCATCGCGCAGGAGCGTGAAGCCGCTGCGCAGCGAGGCGAGCACGATGCCGCTGGCGAGACCGTGCCCGGCCACGTCGCCGCACACGAGCGCGACGCGATCGCGCGCCACGAAGTAATCGTAGT
>DASSMK010000347.1:0-2313 GCA_035688915.1 Thermoanaerobaculia bacterium | reverse complement strand
GACGTCGTCGTAACCGACCAGGCGCGTGCGATAGCGGACGCGCGATTCATCGCTGTACGAGAGCGCCGCGTATTCGATCGTGATGCCGTTGCCGCGCGTGAGCTCCATGTTGCGCAGACGCACGATCGGCGCGACTCCGCTGTGCGCGCGCCGCGACGGATCGAAGATCGTCAGCCCGCTCGGCGTCGCAAAGTAGATGCGCCCTTCCGGCCCGGTGCCGAGTGGACCGTACGCCCACGCTTCGTCGTCGGTCAGTCCGTCCGCTTTCGTGACGCGCGAGCGCACCTGCAGCGACGCGACGTCAATCTCCACCAGCCCCGCGTTCTGGCTCACCCACAACGTGCGGCCGTCGCGCGCCAGCGTCATGCCGACGATCGGCTCGCCGGGCAGAATCACTTTCGCGGCGAATGTCTGCGCGTTCTGCGCAGGATCGATGACTCCCAATCCTCCGCTCGTTCCCGCCCAAATCTTTCCGCCGTACGCGGCGATGGACCGCACGGCATTCGTCGGCGCGCCATGCGCCGCGTTCCACGCCGGCGAAAAGATGTGCGCGGCGAGCTCGCGTCCCGTGACACCGCCGATCTGCGCGCGCATCGCTGCAGCATCGATCGGCGCATCGCTGCGATAGAGGCCGTGGTCCATCGTGCTGACCCACAGATGACGCGCGTCGTCGATGGCCACGCCCGTCGCGCCCGCGGGCGGCAAACCGGCAGCGGAGCGGAAGAGGAACCATTCGTCGTCGATCAACGCCGCCGCGCCAAACGCGCCGGCGAAGTACAGGGCGTTGCCGGCGGAGCGAATGGCATACGTGGTGTCGGTGGTGGTGCCGTACGTCGTCATCACCACCGGCGTGGCGCGCAACGACGTCGCGTGTCGCGACGCGCCCGGCAGCATCGGCGGCTCATTGCCCGCCATCGAAAGACAATTCAATCCGGCGGCGGTGCCGATCCACAATCTTCCTTTCGCGTCCGCAGCGAGCGCGTAGACGGAATTCGATGCCAGTCCCTGCGCAACCGTCAGCGTCTCGATCGACGTCTCCGTGATCGCAGCCAATCCGCCGCCCGTGCCGGCCCACAAATAAGCGCCGAGCGGTCCGGTGGCGAGTCCGCGCGGCAACGTAGCGAAGACGCTCGGATCGGGCAGCGGCGGCTCCGATTCGTTCGTATATGCGGTGAACGCGCGGTAGCCGTGCCGCAGTCGTGAGACGCCGCCGTTTTGGCCGAACCAGAGATTGCGCTCGCGATCTTCGAAAATCGTCCAGAGCGTTTCGCCGAGCAAACCATTCGTGCGCGTGACGTGCAGCGGCGGCGCGCCGCGCGTGAGCCGCACCGCGCCGCGGCCGAGGCTCGCCGCCCAGATGTCACCATCGACTGTCGACACCAGCGCCACGATCCGTTCATTCAACGTGTGGTCGACCGGCGTGATCGACGACTGCGCGAGCTGCCAGATCGTGCCATCGACACTGCCGCCCCACAACACGCCGTCCGCCGTTTCGGCGAACGAGCCCGCGGGCGATGGCGGTTGTGCGATCACGCCGCGCACCGCGCCATTCGCATCCACCGCGATGACGGCGCCGGAGAGGAGCCCGATCACGACGGAGCCGTCGCGGCGGACGAACATCGCGTGCACCGACGCCGGTCGCGCCACGCTCGACAAGTCGACCGGCGCCGTTTCCAGCCGCGCGCCGTCGAATCGATAGCGAATGATTCCGTCCTGCGTGCCGACCCACACCCAACCATCGGGCGCCGCGACCACACAATTTCTGCGGATGCGCGAGTGCGCGATGGAGACGCTGCCGGCGCGATCGGTGAACCGGATCCGTTCCCCCGGCGCATACGCGTCGAGCGATTTTTCGGAGACGACCAAGCCCGCTTCGGTGCCGGCCCAGAGATGATGCGACGCGTCTTCCGCGAGCTCGCGCACCGTCAGATCGAGGAGGCCGTCGTCGAGGCCGTAATCCTCCATCGAATGGCCGTCGTAGCGCGCCAGACCGGACGAATAGAAGCCGAGCCAGATGTAGCCCTGATGGTCCTGAATGACTTTCTGCACGCTCGCGGAGGAGAGCGGTACAGGTTGTCCGCTCGGCGTCAGGTGGCTGAACGGCAGCTCCTGGGCGGCGAGCCGTAAGGACAGAAATGCGGCCAACATCAACAGAGGCCGCAACTTGCAAGGCATTCGCAGAGTTTAGACGAACCTCGGCGCGCCTTGTCCGTACAATCCGCTACGGTGGTGCGCTTCCGCGATTGGCTCGACCTCGGCAAAAACACGTTCGCTTCACTCAGTGGTGACGACGTGACGAACTTCTACGCTCTG
>DASSMK010000346.1:0-100815 GCA_035688915.1 Thermoanaerobaculia bacterium | reverse complement strand
CCGGACCCATTGGTTGGCCTAGCCTCCGCCGGACACGCACTGCCAACGCGCACGACACTGTCGGCGGAGGCTAGGCCAACCAACGGGTCCGGGCGCGTGGCCCGGCCGCCGGAGGCCCCTCGTCGTCTATCATTCGCCGCTCGGAGGTGAGCATGAAGTTACGGCGCCTCGCCGTCTCGTTGTCGTTCCTCTTTGCCGCCGCGCTTCGAGCCGACGCGCCGGGCGTATACGCCATCACCGGCGGCACCGTGCACACCGCCGCGGGTGCGGACATCGCGAATGGCACGGTGGTCATTCGCGATGGATTGATCGAAGCGATCGGCGCGAGTGTGGCGGCGCCTGCGGACGCGACGGTCATCGATGCGAAAGGGGCGCACGTCTATCCCGGCTTGATCGATGCGCAGACTTCATTCGGCATCGCCTCGCCGAAAGACAAAAGCGAGCCGACCGCTGATGCGCTGGCGGTGCGCGTGTTCAAAGCGAGTGACGACGAGCTCGATGCGCGGCGCCGCACCGGCGTGACCACCATCGTCACCGCGCCTTCGTACGGCATCTTTCAAGGTCAATCCGCCATCCTCAACCTCGGCAACGGCGCATTGGAAACGCAAGTCATCAAAAGTCCAGCGGCGATGCAGATCGCCTTTCTGCCGCGCGCGACGTGGACCTTCCCGGACAGCTTGATGGGCGTCATCGCGGACATCCGCCAGACGCTGCTCGACGCGCAGCAGTACGCCGCAGCGCGCGATCTATACGACAAAGCGCCGGCGGGATTGCAGCGGCCTGCGGAGAGCGCGGCGCTGGCTGCATTCGGTCCGGTGTTGCGGCGCGATCTGCCGGTGGTCTTCATCGCCGATAGCGAGTTGATGATGCAGCGTGCGCTCAAGATCGCGCGCGAATCGAACCTGCGCATCATTCTCTCCGGCGCGCGGCAGGCGTATCGGATGAACGCGGCCGAGCTGAAAGGCGTGTCTCTGCTCGTTTCGGTGAACTGGCCGGCGGCGCCGGCGAACAAAGACGATCGCGAAGAGCAGCCGTTGCGCGTCATCCGCGATCGCCAGCTGCAGCCGACCACGCCCTCGGTGCTGGTGAAGAACGGCGCGATGTTCGCGCTCGTCTCCGGCTCCGGCAAGACGGGCGATTTTCTGCCCGGCATTCGCAAAGCGATCGACAACGGCCTCTCCGCTGACGACGCGCTGCGTGCCACGACGCTCTGGCCGGCGCGCATCTTCGGCATCGACCGTCAGCTCGGTTCACTGGAGCGCGGCAAGATCGCCAACGTCGTCGTGAGCGACAAGCCGCTCTTCACGAAAGACGCGAAAGTGACGCGTGTCTTCGTGGACGGGCGCGAGTTGCGTTTACCCGCGGAAGAGAAGAAAGAGGAGAAGACCGCGTCGCCGATCGACGGCACGTGGTCGCTGAGCGTGCGCGCGCCGGAGGGGAACATCGCCATTACCCTCACGCTGCGCACCGAAGACGGCAAGCTCTCCGGCACGTTCAGCGGCGACCGCGGCTCCGGCGACATTCGCGGCGGCACGTTCACCGACAACAAGAACTTCGAGCTGACGCTGTCCGCGGCGGCGCAGAACGCCGAAGCCGAACACACCGATTGGATCTTCCGCGGCACGGTGGATGGCGACGCGATGCAGGGCAACGTCACCACCACCATCGGCACGTGGGCCTTCACCGGGAGCCGCTCCAAATGAAAATCAAAACGCTCGCACTGCTTCTGTTTGCGTTGCCTGCCGTCGCGCAGCAGCGCGATGTGCTGATCCGCAACGCCACCGTTCTCACCATCACCAACGGCACGATCGAGAACGGCTCCGTGCTGCTGCACAACGGCAAGATCGCCGCGGTGGGCAAAGAGGTGGCGGCGCCGGCGAATGCGGACGTCATCGACGCCACCGGCAAGTTCGTGATGCCGGGCATCATCGACACGCACAGCCACACCGCGGTCGAAGGAAGCGTGAACGAGATCTCGCTGCCGAACAGCGGCGCCGTGCGCATCGGCGACGCGGTGACGAACGAAGACATCAACGTCTATCGCCAGCTCGCCGGCGGCACCACCACCGCGCTCGTGCTGCACGGTTCCGCGAATGCGATCGGCGGCCAGAGCCAGATCCTGAAGTGGAAGTGGGGCCACCCCATCGCCGACTGGTTCATGGCCGACGCGCCGCGCACGATCAAATTTGCGCTCGGCGAAAATCCGAAATCGTCGAACTTCAAGCCGCCCGCCGGCCAGCCGCTGCAGTATCCGGCTACGCGCATGGGCGTCGAGGAAGTGATCCGCAAGTCGTTTCTCGACGCGCGCGATTACCTGGCGCGGTGGGATGAATACGAGGCGAAGAAGAAGCGCGGCGAGGTGGCCATTGCGCCGCGCCGCGATCTGCTGATGGAAACGATGGCCGACATTCTGCGCGGCAAGATCGACGTCCATTCGCATTCGTATCGCGCCGACGAAATCCTCATGCTCATTCGCGTCGCGGACGAGATGGGCTTCAAGGTGCGCGAGTTCCAGCACGTGCTGGAAGGCTACAAAGTGGCGCGCGAGATCGCTGCACACGGCGCCGGCGGCGGCACGTTCATCGACTGGTGGGGCTACAAGGCGGAGGCGTACGACGCCATTCCGTACAACGTGGCGCTGATGGCGCGCGACGGCGTGCTCGTCTCCGTGAACTCCGATTCCGACGAGCTGGCGCGACGCCTCAATCAGGACGCGGCCAAAGCGGTGAAGTACGGCGGCATGTCCAAAGACGATGCGCTGAAGCTCTGCACGATCAACCCCGCCAAACAGCTCCGCCTCGATCACCGCCTCGGCTCGATCGAAGTGGGCAAAGACGCCGACGTGGTGATCTGGACCGCGCATCCGCTCTCGACCTACGCGCGCGTGGAGACGACGTTCGTCGACGGCGAGATCGTCTTCGATCGCACGCGCGATCTGCAGCAGCGCGAAGCGAACAAGCGCGAAAAAGAACAGCGGCTGAAGAGCGAAGAAGAGCAGGCCAAAAAGGAGAAGGGCAAATGAAGAAGTTGCTGCTTGCGTGTGTACTGGCCCCGCCGCTCTTCGCACAATCGGTGATTCCGAACAGTCCCGGCGTGAAGGCGACGGTGGCCATCCGCAACGCCACGATCGTTCCGGTCACGTCCGCGCCGATTGCCAACGGCACGATCGTCTTTGCGAACGGCGTGATTCAGGACGTCGGCGCGAACGTCACCATCCCCGCGAACGCCACAGTCGTCGACGGCACAGGCCTCTTCGTCTATCCCGGTCTGATCGATTCCGGCACGCAGGTCGGGCTTGTGGAAGTCGATTCCGTTTCAGGCACGGTCGACACGACGGAGCTCGGCGACTTCAATCCGAATGCACGCGCGGAAGTGGCGATCAATCCGCACAGCAACCTCATTCCGGTCACGCGCGTGAACGGCGTGACCACCGTGCTCACCGCGCCGCAGGGCGGGATCATCTCGGGACAAAGCGCGCTCATTCAGCTCGCGGGCTGGACGCCGCAGGCGATGGTGCTGAAAGCGCCCGCCGCGATGCACATCCGCTTTCCGCGCCTGCGCAGCGGCTCCTTCGGCGACGAGCCGCAGGACGAAGAGAAAGAGAAAGAACAGAAGAAGGCGTACAGCAAGCAGCTCGACAAACTGCGCGATGTGCTGCGCGATGCGCAGGCATACGGCAAAGCGGCCGCGGCGAACACGCGCCGCGTCGATCGCGACGTGATCCTGGAAGCGCTTGTGCCGGTCGTGGAAGGGCGCGAGCCGGTGATCATCAGCGCGGACACGGAACGCGACATCCGCGCAGCGATTCAGTTCGCGGACGAATTCAAACTGAAGATGATTCTCTCCGGCGGCGATGACGTCGCGCGCGTCACCGCCGAGCTCAAGTCGCACAACATCCCCGTCATCCTCGGACCCATCCTCTCGCTGCCGCGCCGCGAAGACGATCCGTACGATCTGCTCTTCACGAACGCGAAGACGCTGTTCGAAAACGGCATCCGCTTCGCCATCCAGAGCGACGACGCGCACAACGCGCGCAACCTGCCGTATCACGCGGCCGCGTGTGCCGCGTTCGGCCTCCCGAAAGAAGAAGCCCTCAAAGCCATCACCATCTACCCCGCCCAAATCCTCGGCGTCGCCGACAAAATCGGCTCCCTCGAAAAGGGGAAGATCGCGAACGTGATCGTGACGGATGGTGACCCGCTCGAGATCACCACCAACGTGAAGCGCGTCTACATCGGCGGCGAAGAGATCTCCATGGAAACGCGCCAGAAGTTGCTGTACGAGAAGTTCCTCGCGCGGCCAGCCGCGCGCTGAGGCTCACAGGCGCACAGGCTCACAGGCTCACAGTAGCGAGCGCGTCCCCAGTGTAGTGTCACGCTTTCTGCTCATGGCATGTACTAACGCTCGGCGCTAGCAGCGCGTGTGCTGCTATGAGCCTGTGAGCCTGTGAGCCTATGAGCCTGGGCGGCGGCGGGCGGGCGGCGGCGGGCCGGGGCGGGCGGGGTGTACAATCCGCGCCCTGTTCTTTCACAACTTCATTCTGAAGTGGTGAACGGGAAGCCGGTGTGATGCCGGCGCGGCCCCCGCCACTGTAACCGGAGACGACTCACGCACGTCGATTCGACCCCACTGCGCAATGCGGGAAGGGGCGTGAGAAGGAAGACCCGGAAGCCAGGAGACCGGCCACTTCAGACCTCACATAGATCGACCTCCGCGGAGGGAAGGAGTCGTCATGCGCAGCATTTGCTTCACACTTTTTTTCTTATCGATTGCCACTCTGGCCGTCGCACAAACTGCGTCGGAGACGATCGTCGTCACCGCGTCTGCATTGCCTGAAAAGGCCGACGAGACGCCGGTCGCGGCGACGGTGATCACGCGCGCCGACATCGAGCGCCGCGCCGCGCACGACGTCGCCGACGTGCTGCGCGAAGTGCCGGGCCTCGCCGTCGCGCGCACCGGTGCTCCCGGCAAATCGACCACGCTCTTCATCCGCGGCGGCAGCTCCAAACAGGCGCTCGTGCTCTGGAACGGCATCGAGATGAACAATCCGTATTTCTCCGGCTACAACTTCGGCCAGCTCTCGACGGCGGGCGTGGAGAAGGTCGAAGTGGTGCGCGGTCCGTTCTCCGCTTTGTACGGGTCGGAAGCGGTGAGCGGCGTAGTCAACGTGTTGACCACTCCGTCCGCCAGCGGCTTCACCGCGGACGTCTCCGGCGGCGAAAACGGCTTCATCAACGGCTCGCTCGCCGGCGCCTACGTCGGCAGCGGCTGGACCGCTCATGCCATGGTGGAGAAGCGGCAGGACGACGGCTTCGACGCGAACGACGACTTCGATTCGACCTCCTTCGCCGGCGGCCTGAATGTCACGCCCCTCCCCAACCTCTCCCTCGGCATCCTCGCCCGTCACAACGGCTACGACCTCGGCATCCCCCGCACGCCGAACGCGAATTTCGACGCGTTCATCGCCAGTCCCAATCGCCGCGAGGAAGGGAGCGAGACGCAGCTCGCCATTCCAGTGCGCTACGAAAGCGGCCGCATGGCGTACGAGCTGCGTTTGTCGGAGAGCCGCCGCACCGAAGACTTCAATGATCCGGATGGCGCATTCGGTCCGGAGTTCAGCGCAACCGATTCACGCACGCGCGGCGCGCGCGCCACGGCACGCACCGCCACGCCATTCGGCACGATCACCGCGGGGGGCGAGTATTCGCGCGACGTCGTGAGCAACGACAGCAACTTCGCCACGATCGACGACGCCAAGCGCACGAACAAATCGCTGTTCGTCGAAGATCGTCTGTCGCTCGCGCCGTTCGAAGTGACGGCGGGCGTGCGCTACGACGATTACGACACGTTCGGCAGCGAAGTGTCGCCGCGCATCGCGGCCGCGTGGGTACGCAACGGACACAAGATCCGCGCGGGCTACGGCGAAGGTTTTCGCGCGCCAGCCATCGGCGAGCTGTATCACCCGTTCGGCGGCAATCCCGAGCTCGAAGCGGAGCAGAGCAAGAGCTACGAAGTGGGCTACGAGCGTTTCTTCACCACCGGCAGCGCGTCGGTGACGCTCTTCCACAGCAACTACGACAACCTGATCGCGTTCGGCTCCGACTTTCTGTTCCACAACATCGCGTCGGCGACAGCGCAGGGAGTGGAGCTCGCAGCGTCGCGCGAGTTCGGCGCACTGCACGCGATGATCAGCTACACGTACACCGACACGGAAGATCAAGCAACGGGCGAAACGCTCGTGCGCCGCCCGCGCAACGCCGGCTCGATCGCCGTTGGATACGACCGCGGCGCGGTCGGCACGGAGCTCGTCGTCGCGCACACCGGCGCGCGTGTGGACGTCACGGATCTCTTCCCGTTCAGCCACGTCACGAACGAAGCGCACACCACCGCCGACATCACGGTTCGTTATCGCCTGGCGAATCTCACGCCGTACGTGAAGCTCGAGAACGCGACGGACGAGCGCTACGAAGAAGTGTTCGGCTATCCGTCCGCACGTCGCCGCGTGATCGCAGGCGTGCGCTTCTCGCGCTAAGCGACGGCTTGAATCGTTTGAAGCGCGAGTGCCGCCTGGCGCTCGCGCTTTTCGATTTTCTTGGCGCGGCCGATCTTGTCTTCGATCATCGCCCACGTCACATTCGACGGCTGGTAGCGATCGGGCGAGGACTCGCTGACGTGACGACTGAGGGCGCCGAGGGCGGTGTGGTAGGGGAGAGGCTGGGCGTTGGGGCCCTGATCGATGTAGCGCGCCACGAGCAGGCCGACGGCCGCCGATTCGACGTAGCCTTCCACGCCGGTGATCTGGCCGGCGAAGAACACGCGCTCATCTTTCTTCGTGCGGAACGTCGGCAGGAGATGCTTCGGTCCGTTGATGAACGTGTTGCGATGCATCGAGCCGAAGCGCGCGAACGTGGCGTTCTCGAGTCCCGGAATCATCTGCAGCACGCGCTTCTGCTCCGGAATGCGCATCTTGGTCTGGAAGCCGACCAGGTTGAAGAACTCATCGGAGAGATCTTCCTTGCGCAGTTGCACGACCGCGTGCGGACGCTCGCCGGTTTCGGGATGCTCGAGGCCGACCGGTTTCATCGGACCGAAACGGAGCGTTTCGATGCCGCGGCTGGCGATCTCCTCGATCGGCAGGCAGCCTTCGAAGTGCGCGGCCTTTTCGAAATCGTGCGGCTTGAAAATCTCGGCGCTCAGCAGCGCTGCGATGAACGCTTCGTATTGCTCCTGCGTCATCGGCGCGTTGAGGTAATCGGTGGCCGAGCCTTTGCCGTAACGCGACTTCCAATACAGCTTGGACATGTCGAGCGATTCGGCGGCGATGATCGGCGCGATGGCGTCGTAAAAATAGAGTCCATCGTGGCCGAGAAACGCGTCGATGGCGCGAAAGAGCGGATCGGACGTGAGCGGTCCGGTGGCCACGACGAGCAGGTCCGCGTCGCAGCGATCGAGTGACGTCACTTCTTCACGCTTCACGGTGATGTTCGGCTCGTTCGCGATCGCTGCGGTGATGCATGCGGAGAAGCGATCGCGATCGACGGCGAATGCGTCGCCGGCCGGCACGCGCGCGTCATTGCCGCAGCGGATGACGAGTGAGCCGAGAAGCGCCATCTCCTGCTTGAGCAGACCGACGGCATTCGACGGCGCGGAGGAGCGGAACGAATTCGAGCAAACCAGCTCCGCGAGATTCGACGTCGCGTGCGCGGGCGTCGACTTCACGGGACGCATTTCGAACAGCTCGACGGAATGGCCGCGCCGCGCGAGCTGAAACGCGCATTCGCTGCCGGCCAGCCCCGCGCCGATGATGCGGATTTTTGACATAAGTGGTCAGTGGCTAGTGGTCAGTTGGCGATGGCCGCAGGCAGCGCGGATGCACGCTCGGCGCGCACTCAACTGACCACCGGCCACTGACCACTTCCAACTCAATTCGACGGCTCGTTGAGCGAGAACGCGCTGGCGCCTTCGCTGCGGATCTCGCCGAACTTCTGTTCGAACAGAGCGATGTTGTGGCCGAGCGCTTCGAGGAACTGCTTGGCGTGCAGCGGCGTCATGATGACGCGGCTGTAGATCTTCACGTCGTTGCGGCCCGGCATCATGCGGCCGAGGTCGATCACGAACTCGCTGGGCGAGTGAATGATGTTGGCGAAGTTGACGTATTCGCCCTGCGCGATGTTCTCGTCGAGGGTGATGCGGATGGTCTGCTGCGGTTGCTGCTGGTCAGTCATCGGGCCACGGAACAGCGCAGCCGCGTCGCAATATTCGCGGCCGCTTAGCGATGTCCGACGGCGCGCCTCTTCATGAACGGCGAAAAGACCCGGCGAATAGCCTGCTGGCAGATCGCGCAGAACGGCTGGCCGAGCGTGCGCATGCGGCAGTCGTACTGCGGACGATAGAGGCCGCAGCGAAGGTATTTGGCGCCTTCGTACGCGCCGACGGTTTGCGGTGCATACGGATTGGGCTGACTGTCGTAGCTGCTGCAGTCGGGGTTCGATGTGGTCGGAATTGAGATGCCGGCGGTGACGTATGCCTGCCACTTCAGCGGCTCGAGCGTGGCGGTGACGTTTGGCTCCGTCGGCTCAGCAGGGCGATGTTGCCCGGGTCCTTCTTTGGTTGCGCCGTCGGGGAACGGGTACTCGTCGGCAAGCCCGAAGTGCGAGTGACCCATTTCATGCAGCGCGATTTCGAACGCGGTCGGTGCCGTGGAAAACACCGGAACGTGACCACCCGAACTGCCGTAGGTATCGCTGTTCACCATCAGCAGTGCGGCGTTCATCAGCGGCACGGCGTCTAACGGAGGCTAGGATCTGGTCGGCTACCGGGACGCGTGCCGCGAACGACGAGCGGGCTCGCGATGGTCGTGATCCCCGACCGGACTGACGCCACACATGTCGTCGTCATATGCGGCGACGAAGAACTAGCGCGAACATCACTCGCCAAGTTCAAACTGACGCCACGCTCGGCATCGTCAGCGTCGAAAAAGTCGGCCCACGGCCTGCGCGCGATACAGCGTTTTCTCATCCGCATCGCGCATCTCTGCGAACACGCCGTGACCCTCAGGCATCTCGACCGGTGGCGCCGGCGCTTCCATCGCGACGTGCTGCGCGCGCACGACGCGCAACTCGTCGCCCACCGCTTCGAAGATGAGACGCCAAGCCATGCCGTCATCAATAATGCGCCTATGAAGAAGATGCTGCTACTGCTTCTCCTCGCCGCGCAGACGCTGTTTGCGCAATCGCGTCCGGTGCACACGTTCTCCATCGTCGCGCGCGATCCGGAGACGGGACAGATCGGCGTGGCCGTGCAGTCGCACTGGTTCGCCGTCGGGCAGATCGTGCCGTGGGCGGAGGCGGGCGTCGGCGCGGTGGCCACGCAGAGCTTCGTCGATCCGTCGTACGGAAAGCTCGGACTCGATTTGCTGCGCGCTGGCAAGAGTGCGCCCGACGCGATGCGCGCGCTGCTGGCCGGCGATGCCTCGTGCGAAGTGCGGCAGGTCGCATTTCTCGACACGAGCGGCAACGTCGCGACGTTCACCGGCAACAACGACATCATCGCGGCAGGCGGCATCGCCGGCGGTGCCACTGCTCCAGCGGCGGATGTGAAGTGCGGCACCGCGGGCGGTCATCTGATGCTCGGCCGCGATTTCGCGGTCCAGGCGAATCTGATGGCCAACGATCGGATCTGGCCGGCGATGGCCAAGGCGTATGCGGAAGCGAACGGCGATCTCGCCGACCGCATCCTCGCCGCGCTCGACGCCGCGCAATCCGCGGGCGGCGATATCCGCGGCAAGCAGTCCGCCGCGCTGATCATCGTCAACGCGAAATCCACCGGCCGCGCGTGGCAGGATCGCCTGTTCGATCTGCGCGTCGACGACAACCCGACGCCGCTCGCGGAGCTGCGCCGCCTCGTCGCGCTGCAGCGCGCGTACAACCACATGAACGCGGGCGACCTCGCTGTCGAGCACAAGGATCAGGAAGGGGCGCTGCGCGAATACAGCGCCGCCGAACAGATCGCCGCCGCCACGCCCGGCGTTCCGCCGAGCCGCTTCGCGGAGATGCTCTACTGGCACGCCGCGGCGCTCGTGAACATGGGCCGAGTCGACGAATCGCTGCCGATCTTCGCGAAGGCATTCGCGCTCGAGCCGAGCTGGCGCGAGCTCACGCCGCGCCTCCCGAAAGCGGGCCTGCTGCCGGATGACGCGAAGACGATCGAGAGGATCATGGGAGTGAAGTAGAACTAGAACCGCACCGCCGTCGTTCGTGCCACACTGCATGCCATCCTGAGAGAGGGAGTTCGGCATGTCTAACGAGGACGCAGTCGGCGGCACCACGGCCGCGGGGACGACGTACAGCAACCCGCTGCTCACCATTCAATCGCGGTTCATGCAGAATTATCGGATCGGCGCGGCCGTGAACGGCGGCGGCGAGATCGTCGCCATCCGCAATGGAGCGGGCGCCGTCGAAGCGTTCACCACGGCGACGGACCAGACGATCTGGAACTTCTATCCCGATCCGTCCAGTGACACCGGCTACAGTGGCGTCTCCACCGGCCTGCAAGGCACCGCCGTCGCCGCTGGCGTCGATGCAGCGGGGCACATCGTGCTGTTGGCCGCCTCCACGACGGAACCGCAGGTCTCCTATGTGATCGAGACCGGCACGCCCGGCGCCCGCTGGGGCTCGGTACAAAAACTGGCCACGCCGAAGCCATCGGGCACAGTACGAATTGCGTCGATCATCACGGCGCAGATCGGCGGCCAATTGTATGTCGCGATCCTGACCGAGATCCAGAACGGTGGAACGACCGTTTACGACCTGTGCTGGTCAATGTGGAACAGCGCGAAGCCGGCCGTGTCGTCGACCCTGTTCCAGACGCCCAGCACCAATTGCGTGTGGCTCGGTACGAGTGGAGCGAACGTCGCATTCGCGTGCGTCGATGGGCAAATTAGCGTCTACAACGTCGCGTCCAAAAAGACCTCGCCGCTTCAGGTGTCGGAGCAAATTCCGTCATTAGCAGTGACCACTACGCTCAATGCCGCACAGCAGAATGAGATTTTCGCCATTCTCAATGACGGAAACGTTTACCAGCTGACTGGCGGCGGGAAGCAAATCTACGTATGGAACCAGATCAGTACAGGCGGATCGTTCGTGCAGATCGCCGCGGCGACCAGTGGCGTTGACACGCACATCCTCGCGTTGTCAGGAAGCAAGCAGGTTTATCACTGGCAAACGCAACAAGGTCAATTTTCGAATGGCGCAGTGATTTCAACGAACGCCGTGCTCATTGGCCTGGCCACGAATGACCTGAATAACGTCGAGTTTTTCACAGTGGGCGCGGGCGCGGGTGCGTTGAGGCATACGTTTCTCGACGCCACGAGCACGAACTGGGTGGCCGCGGCACTGGAAGTGCCGACCGAGGGGGCGGTCCAGGAGTTCATCTCTTATTCGACCGACGTCACGTTCGCCGACACTCTCGGCGCGCCGCTGCCACATACGCCGGTAACCGTCGCCGTCAGTGAACAAGCCGAGGTGATGATCAATGGCGCGGTGTACTTCATTGATCCGACGACGCCGGCGCAAGTGTCGACCAATGGCGCCAGCATGCTTTCGCTCGTGCAACAGACCACCACCCTCGGCGTTCCCATGCTGCAGATATCGGTTCCGTTCATGACGCCGGGGACGTCGATCGCGATCGATCAGACCGCGGGAACGCAGCAGACGCTCGCCACAGTGACCGGCGCCGATCTCATGAACGCGAAGACTCTCAATGGCGGCTATCTGCTTCCGGATACATACCGGACGACCGAGGCGACAACACAGCTGGCCATGGCGGTGAACGCATGCATGAATTTCGACGGGACGCCTGACGGTGCCACCGAATTTGTATTGCGTCGCAGTCCGCAGCGCGGCGCGTGGCTCTGTCGCAATACGCCTGCGGCATCCCTCGGCCGCATTCGTCCGCGCAATGCACAGAGCTGGAGAGTGTCGTTCGAGAACAATACGGTTCGCTACGAAACGCTGACCGCCGAGGCTGCGGCGGCTCTCATTGACGAACAACAGAAGACGTTGGCGTCGTCGTCACTGCTCACCTGGCTGAGCACGATCGGCGACTTTGTGGTCGGTGTAGCGGAAGACATCATTGACATCACCACGGCCACCTTCATTGCGATCGCAGAGGGCATCCAAGTGGCGTTCACTTTCGTGCTCGATGGCGTCGCGTACGTCTACAACGCCGTCATTACTGTCATTGAGGAGGCCTTCGACGCGGTGCAGTCGTTCTTTGCGCGCGTCGGCGTGGAATACAAAGACCTTTTCCAATGGCTCGGATTCGTTTTCGACTGGCCGAACATGTTGCGGACGCAGCAGGCGATTGCGTATACCGTCGAGCAGTTCCTGCTCTTTCTTCCGCAGGCAGTCGGCGGGATCCAGTCGCGCCTGGACAGCGCGTTTCAAAATCTCACACAGAACAACATTGAGAAGTTGTTCAATTGGGCCGTCGACACCGTCGCCGGAAACGCGACGATCGGCGGCTATGCGGCAATGAACGAAGAGGCGCTGCCGGCGGCCGCTACTGCGTTGACGAATGCGTCGCTCGCCAACAACATCATCTACAACGGTCTGGTCGATAACGGCCCTTCGTCCGCAGCGCCTCCGGTCATGCTGCCGCCGTCGATCATGCAGCAATTCGAAAGTTTCCTCAGTGAAGTATCGAGCTTCGTGACGGATGCAGGAGCCACACAGGCCTTTCAGGAGGCGCTGGCCTACTTCAAGAACATCAGCGGAAGCGTCGATAATCTGTTTTCCCAATTGCTCGCTGGCCTGCTGAAGATTGCCCAAGGGGTGGCGCTCGTGGTGATCTCGGGCGTGCAGGCGCTCATCGACGCGCTTCTTCAACTGGTGCAATCGATTTTGCAGGCGATGCAGCAGCTGTTGACGACGCAGTGGAACATCCCGTTCCTCACGGCGCTCTATTCGAAAATCACAAACGGACAGCCGTTGACGATGATCAATCTGATCGCGTTGATGGGCGCTGTGCCGGCCACTATCCTCTGTAATGTCGCCACGAAGAGCGCACCGTTCCCTGATGCGGAGTCTCTGACGGCGTTTGTGACCTCGTTCGACGCGCAAGCGATTCTTGCGGCCAGCGGCCTGGGTGGTACGACGAACGAAGACGGCGCCGCCGGAGTCGCACTGCTCGAGTCCACAGGTCTCCCGCTCTCCGCTCGCTCCGCCTATCTCTTGAGCCTGTTCAGCTCTGTCTTCACAATCATTTATGGATGGGTGAGCGCCGTTCTCGACATCATTCCGACGGAGTCCAAGCCCCCGGTGGGCGTCCGCAGTCCAACCGAGGAGCTTCAAGTGGTGTTATCCATCGCCGCATTCGTATTCGAGCTCGTTTCACAAGCCTGCTCGATCCCGTGGCTGTCGTCTTCAGGCTCGCTGCAGTGTTCGACGCCTGTCGAACGCGCAAGATGGCTCTGGATCGTTCAAGCCCTCGGCGTGCTTCTCGATGCGATCTTTCTCGCGACCGCCAACATCATTCCGGAAAACTATGGCGACGGCGGCGTTCTCGTAGCCTTCTTTTACGCAATCTGCGAAAGTCTGGCCGCGCTGATGGCGTGCCTTTCCGCACAGAATCTCGTGATCGCCGCGAACGTGACTTATGCAGTGCCAGGCCTTTTCAAATTGGGCCGGCTGAGCGCCATCGTTGACGAGAGTGGCGGCCTTTCCCTCGCCGTAGTGGGCGCCACCGACGCCCTCGGCTACACCGTCAGCGGGCTCTGCTCGCTCGTGGCCACCTCAAAGAGCGGCTTCTAATTGTGCGGGGCCGCCTCATTGAGGCGGCCCCCGATCTGACCGAATGGTTCAGCCGGCCGGCAAGCGCAGTGTGGCGATCGTGCCGCGCGCCGCGCCGGAGCGATTCGCGAGCGTAAGCACGCCGTCGTGTGCCTCGGCAATCTGCCGCGCCAGCGTCAGTCCGATGCCGGTGCCGCCCGGCTTCGTGGTGAAGAAAGGGACGAAGAGGTTCGCCGTGCCGCTGATTCCTGCGCCGTCGTCGATGACGCTGATCTCCACCGCGTCCGCCGTCGCGCTCCAAGACATCGCCACCTCTCCCGCGGTTTCGAGCAGGGCGTCGACGGCGTTGCGCACGAGATTGATCAGGAGCTGTTCGATCTGATCGCCATCGGCGCGAATCGTCACGTCCGGACCGGCTTCAACGCGCACCGCGATCCGCGTCTCCAGACCGGCCACGCGCCGCACCGTTTCGCCGACGTTCATCGGCCGTAGATCCGGCTGCGGCAATCGCGTCAGTTGCGAATAGGCCTGCACAAAACGCGTGAGCGCCGCCGCGCGCTCGCCGATCACCTCCAGCCCTTGTTGTGCGTCTTCCTCCCACGTCGCGGGCAACGGCTCGCGCGCGAGAATTGAGGACAGGCTGCCGGCGATCGATCGAATCGGCGCGAGCGAGTTGTTGAGCTCATGCGACAACACGCGGAGCAGTCTTTGCCACGCCTGTCGCTCTTCTTCGCGCAGCGTCCTGCTCAGATCCGACATCGAGAGCATCACGTGCGGCACGCCATTCTCGCGAAAGGTGGTTCGCCGGATCTGAAACTTGCCATGGCCGCCGGGCAGCACGATTTCCGCGGTGCGCGCCTCCGCACCGGCGAGAAACGCCCCCAGTCCCAGATCGGCGGCGGAGCGGCCCGCGAGCTGTTCTGCCGAACGGCCGAGGAGACGCTCACCGGCGCGGTTGGCGAGGCGGAGGTGCCACTTCTTGTCGAACGCGAAGATCGCGGAGTCGATGTGCTCGAGGACTGCGCGAACGAGCGCCGCCGATTCCCTCTCGCCAAGTCGCCGCTCGCGCAGCATCCGCGCGAGGAGGTTCAGCTCGCGCGCGACTTCGCTCATGGCGTCGTTCCGCGACGAGCTGCGCGCGCGAACGGAGTAGTCTTCCTCGCGAATCGCGGAGATCAGATTGGCGAGCGTGCGCAGCGGATGATCGAGTTGCTTGCGCACGACAACAATGACGAGGCCGACCGAGAGCAGTGCCACGATCGAGAGGGTCCACCGCGCCGCCGGCGAATGTTCTTCGCCGAACAGCAGCCACGCCACAGCCAGGAGCAGCGGCGTGAGCGAGGCCAGGATGCCGCGGGCGACGCGATGCTCGAGGCGTTTCATGGCTGCTCGTCTGGTGTGCTCGACCCCGAGGCGGCGCTGCGCAACATCAACTCAGAGACCATACCTTTGCATGCGTCGATACATCGCGCTGCGGCTCAACCCCAACGCCTGGGCCGCCTTGCTCACGCTGCCGTCGCATCGCGCCAGCGCCTTGCGAATCAACAGCACCTCCACCTCTTCGAGACTCATCTCCTCCATGCGCGGAGCGCGTTCGGAGGAGGCGACGAGGCCGAGGTCGGCGGCACGAATCGTCGAGCCCCTGGCCATCAGCACCGCGCCTTCGACGGCATGATCGAGCTCGCGGACATTGCCCGGCCACTCGTGTGCGAGCAGCGTCTTCATCGCCGCCTCGTCGAATCCGCTCGAGTTTTTTCGGTACCGGCGCGCGTGAGCGGCGAGGAAGTGCATGGCCAGCGCGGGGATGTCCTCGCGCCGGTCGCGCAGCGGCGGAACGTGAATCTCGACCGTGCGCAAACGAAAGTAGAGATCCTGGCGGAAGCTGCCGCTCTCCACTTCCGCATCGAGCCGTGCGTTGGTCGCGGAGAGCAGGCGCACGTTGGTCTTGCGCGTTTGTGAGGAGCCGACGCGCTCGAACTCGCCCGTCTCGAGCACGCGCAGCAGTTTGGTTTGCTGCGCCAGCGGCAGGTTCGCGATCTCGTCGAGGAAGAGCGTGCCGAGGTCGGCGAGCTCGAAGCGGCCGACGCGATCCTGCCGGGCGTCGGTGAACGCACCTTTGACGTGACCGAACAGCTCTGACTCGAACAGCGACTCCGCCAAGCCGCCGACGTTCACCGAAACGAGCGGCCGCGAGGCGCGGCGTGAGGCTGCGTGCAACGCGCGAGCGACGACACCTTTGCCCGTGCCGTTTTCGCCGGTGATCAACACGCTGGCATCCGATGGGCCGACGCGCTCGATCTTTTCCAGGACCGGACGCATGGCGCGTGACTCGGCGATCATCGCGTTCCGCTGGAGGTCATCGCCGCGAAGAATCCGATTCTCCGCCTCCAGCCGCTGGCCGCGGCGCAGCGCACGTCCGAGCTCCACCTGCGCGCGCAGCGTCGCCAGCAACTTTTCGTTTTCCCACGGCTTCTGAACGAAGTCGCGCGCGCCGAGACGCATGGCAGCTACGGCCAGATCAACCGAGGCCCAGGCTGTCATCACCACCACAGGCAGGAGCGCGTCGTACGCGTGCAGGCGCTCGAGCAGCTCCAGGCCTTCCGAGCCGCTGGTCGTATCGCGCGCGTAGTTCAGATCGATCAGCACGACGTCGAACGAGCCCGTTTCCGCCGCGCGATACGCGGCCGCCGGCGACGTGGCGGTTTCGACTTCGAAGCCTTCGCTGCGCAACAGGAGCTTCAGCGCGGAAAGGACGTGCGGGTGGTCGTCCGCGGCCAGAACGCGCGGGGTAGGAGTCACGTGACCGGCCATGATCTCACGCACGCTGAAAGGCACACGGCTATTCGTCCCGCAATGCCTCGGTCGGCTGAATGCGAAGCGCCCGTCGCGTCGGGACGATGCATGCGAGTGCACAGCACAAGATCGTCGACAGCGCGAAGATCGCGGACCGGCCGAAATCATCGAGATGCACATCCGAGAGATCGTTGTTCGCGACAGCGAGCGCCAGGACCGCACCAACACCAATGCCCATCGCAACCTGAATGAGCGGACGCTTGAAGACGGACGTCACGACGTGCCGCGGCTGCGCGCCGAGGGCGACGCGGACGCCGATCTCGCGCGTTCGCCTGGCGACGGCGAAGGCCGTCACCGCATAGACGCCGGCGAGCGACAACATGAGCGTCACACCTGTGAAGCCGACCAGGAGCTCCAGCCAGAACGCACTCGTGGTATCCGCCAGTCGGGGCAGCGGTTTCGGATCGATGACACGCAGCGCGGGATCGATCGCCTGCGCAAGCTCGTAGAGGCGAGACACAAAATGCTGCGGATCGCCGTGAACGTGAATGGCGAGTCGAAGCGGCGCCGTCACACGCGGCAGCGCGGCTTGAAAGATGCGCGCGCGGCCGTAATCGCCGTTGTTGTCGCTGACGCCGAGATCGCGCACGACACCGACGATGCGATACCACGACTCGGCGGTGCGTTCGCGCGCCGAGGAGAAGCGAAGCTGGCGGCCAATGGGATTCCGGCCGCCGAGGATCTGCGCGACAAAAAACTCGTTCACGAGCACGTCACGCGTCCCAGCTTCCGCATCCGCCGTCGTCAACGCGCGGCCGCGGAGCACGGGTGCACCGACCACGTCGAAGAATCGAGGATCGACCGACACGAACGCGGCGCAACGTACACAGCCTTCACCGTGATCAGCGGCGGGACCGGGGTCCAACTCGATCGGCTTCCAGCCAAGACGCATCACCGGTATTTGATCGGCGTACGTGACGTCCAGCACGCCCGGCTCCTGCCGGAGGCGATCGGCGAGCGCGCGGTAGCGTGCTTCGAGCCGCGCCGCACGCACCGGTGCCGTGTCGCCACTCGCGGCGATGCCATCCAAGCGATCGACGGCGAGCGTGGCGGTAAGAAATTCTTCGGCTGCGAATCCTGCGGGCGTGTGTCGTGTGGCGTCGCGTCCCACGCCGAGGAGCGGGACTGGAAGAACAGTGGTGAGCGCGACCTGCGCGACGATGACGACGGTCCAGACGCCGCCGAACTGCAACCCGCCGGCTCCGTTTGACGCGGCGCGGAGCCTGCCACCAGCACCACCCGACGTCACTTTGAGCGCGGGAACGACGCCCGCGATGGCCGCCGCGAACAGCGTCATCGCAACGGCATAAAGAATCGTCGCCGGCGAAAGCGAGGTGTCGATCCAAAACGGCAACGGACCGAGTTGCCCTTCGATCATCGTCCAGGTCCGCGTGAGCACGAACCGCGCAACCACGAGACCCACCACCGCACCGACCGCGCAGAGCACCAGCGCCTCGGCAAAGAGTTGCATGATCAGGCGCCCCCGCGTGGCGCCCAGTGCGGCGCGAACGAGGAGCTCGCGCTCGCGACTGACGGCGCGAGCGAACAACAACATGGCGACGTTGCCGCACAAAAGCGCGGCCAACAGCACGACGAACACGTTGATCGACGCGAGCACCACCGTCGCTCTTTCCGGCCAGAGATCGACCGCGTCAGGCAGCGAGCGGACTTGCGGGCGCAGATTTTTGTGCGTCTCCGGAAACATCGTCGCGGCGCGCGCGCCGATCGCCGCGACCTGCGCGGTTGCTTCCTCACGTGCGTGGCCCGGCGCCAGCCGCCCCACGACATACGACAGGCTCGGCGAGGCGTCGGCAATCCGCTCGAGATGCAACGGTCGCCAGACGCCGTTGCGCTGCGGAAATCCGTAGCCGCGCGGCATCACGCCGACGATCGTGACCGGCGTGCCGCTGATGCGAATGACGCGGCCGACGGCGTCTGCAGCGCCGTCCAATTTGTTTTTCCAGAACTCGTATCCAACGACTGCAACTTCTTCTGCGTCGCCGCGTTCATCGGCTTCGAGCAGCGTGCGTCCCAGCAACGCCGGAACGCGCGTCAGCACAAAGGTGGACGGGGTGACGCTGGCGACGGTCTCCGGCTGACCGGGTCCAGTGCCGACGGCGATGCTGCGTTCTTCCATCGCGACGGCGCTGAGATCGGCGATCGCACTGAGACCATCGCGCCATAGCTCGTAATCACGGCGCGATGCGGGGACCGCCTCGTTGTCGGCGACGTTCCAGTTCCGCAACGCAACGATCGCGTTGCCGTTCGGCAGCGGAATCGTCGGCCAGAACGCCTGTCGCGCGATCTCGAACGCGATGGTGCCGACGGCGACCGCGAAGGCTACGGCGATCGTTCCGATCACGGTGAGTGCAGGGTGTTTGACCAGCATGCGACCGGCGAGTCTGAGGTCGAGCGTCGAGAAGCCCAGACCGCGGTACGCGCTGCGGCCCTTCGCTTTAGGAGACAACACGGCGAGCTCCCTCCACGTCGAAACTGCTCTCGCGCAGCTCGTGCTCCGCCGTGCGCTCTTCCTCGACGATGCGTCCGTCGAAAAGATGGATCAGGCGATCGGCGTGCTTCGCGTAGCGCGGATCGTGCGTGACCATGCAGATCGTCGCGCCTTCGCGATGCAGGTCGCGTAGCAGCGACATCACTCGTTCGCCGTTGTGCGAATCGAGATTGCCCGTCGGCTCGTCCGCGAGCACGATCGATGGATTCCCCACGATCGCCCGCGCCACCGCCACGCGCTGCTGCTGCCCGCCGCTGAGCTGTCCCGGATAGTGCTTCATCCGGTGCGCCATGCCGACGCGTTCGAGCGCCTGCTGCACGAGCGCCCGCCGCTCGGCCGCGCGCGTCTTTCGATAAGTGAGCGGCAGCTCGACGTTCTCCTCGACGCTCAGATCGCCGATCAGATTGAAGCTCTGGAAAATGAAACCGACTTCCTGATTGCGGATGCACGAGCGGTCGAACACCGACAGCTGCGTGACCGGCGTGCCGTTCAGCATGTACTCGCCGGCTGTCGGCGTGTCGAGCAGGCCGAGGATGGAGAGGAGCGTCGATTTGCCGCAGCCGGAAGGGCCGGCGATCGAGACGTACTCTCCTTCGGCGATGTCGAGATGCACGCCGTCGAGCGCATGCGTCTCGATGTCGTCGGTATAAAAGACTTTGGTCAGTCCTTCGAGATGAATCAAATGCCCCATGCCTGTTCCTATCTGCGTCCTATCTGAGCCGGATACGTTGGTGCTCGCTCCAGGTGGACATGTCCGAGAGGATCACCCGATCGCCTTGTTTGAGTCCGGAGCGAACTTCCATGGTGTTGACTGAAGTGCGGCCGATGGCAACGGGCGTCTGCACCGCTTCATCGTCCGCGATGAGTTTGAAGAGGCCGATGCTGGTGTTGTCGCTGGCCTGCACGGGCCGGCCGGTGTAGAGGACGTCGACGAGGCGCTCGATCTCGATCACGCCGTCGACGGTGAGGTCGGGCCGCGATCCTTTCGGCAGCGGACCGGCGAAGGCGACGTCGATGCCAATGGTTCCGTTTTGCACCGAAGGATCGATGCGTGTGACGCGGCCTGGCGCCGTGCCGTTGCGCGTGTCGATGGTGACGGACTGCCCGATCGCGATGTCGCGAGCCTGTGTCTCGGCGACGCGCAACTCGGCCTTGAGCGGCTGCGGCTGTGCTATGCGCGCGAGGTTCGCTCCGGCCGCGACGCGCTGGCCAATCTCGACGGGAAGTTGCTGCAGCACGCCGTCCATGCCGGCACGGACCTCGAGCGCGCGACGTTGCTGCTGCCGGAGCTCGTTTTCCGCGCGCCTCTGCTCGAGCGTCGCGCGCTGCATCTCCAGTTCCGCCGCCGCCGCCTGACGCGCAATGGCGAGCCGTTTCTTTTCGATGGCACTGCGCGTTTCGAGCTGTCCGGCACGCGACTCCGACAAGTTCTGGCTGAGTGCGGAGGTGAGTCCGTTGCGCGCGAGCTCCGCGTCGACCGCCGCCTGCGCTCTGGCTGCGCCAAGGTCGGCGTCGACGCCGACAGCGATGGCCTCCTGCGCAAGGATCGCGCTCTGCAGCTCGATCTCGCGCTTGCGCAGCTCCGCCACCGCGAATCCGAGCTGCAGCTCCGCGTCGCGCGCGCTCCGCTCGACTTCCGGGTTGCTCAGCTCGAGGATGACCGTGTCAGCCTTCAACACGCTCCCCGGCCGCAGCAGAATCCTCTCGACCCGCGCCTCGGTCGCCGCCGGAATCCAGCGCACGACTTCGGGAACGAGCGTCCCCGTCCCGCGCACTTGCCGCACCATCGAGCCACGTTTGACCGTGTCGATGAACAACCCTGAAGCATCGACCTCCGGCGCCGCCGCCGGCGCGAGACGCAACAGACCGAAGATGGCGGCGGCGACGAGCACCGTGACGGTGCCGGCAAGGAGAAGCCGTCTCCTGCGCTTTTTATGGGCGAGATCGGGTCGTTGGACGTCCACGCTGGGCGCCGATAGGGGCAACCGAGGTGCCACGTGGTTTGACTGTGCTTTCAGGCATTTACGCGATCTCCAGCATGGCGGGAGGTGCCGCTCTTGGGACGGGCGCGTTCGAAAATGGGACGTGCACGCGCTGCGGTGCTGTACCAGATCGGGCAGCCGCGCGCTCCAGGATGACGTGGTCGAGGTCGAACTTCCGACGGCGAAGGAGGTGTCCGTGAGATCGGCCGCGAGACGCTTGAGCTCAGTGCAGCAGGCGGCCACTTGCGATTGCGATCTTCCGGACGATCGTGATGATCCGCCCGTACGTCGGCGAGACGCGCGCTTTCAACTGCGCGCACGCGCGGCCGGACGCGGGTGTCCACGGCCTCACGAATCGTGCCGAGAAGAAGCGCGAGGAAAGTCGTTTGAGGACGCGGTGGTGAAGGATGGCGTATCACCGTCGTAGCGGATGATCTGCGACATGATTCCTCCTTCAGCGGAGCGTTGCGAGCTGCGAGCGGAGTGAGGCGAGCGCCGTACGAGCCGTGGAGCTGACTCGGCTGCTTCGGTCGCCATCTCGGTGCCCGTTCCGTGAGGCGGCGGATCTCATGACGATGTTTTTTCGCGACGACCCGCTTCGAGTGTTCATACGCGTGCAGGGACATGCCAATGCCGCCGGCGAAGCGGATGGCACCTGCGACGGCGGCGACCACGAGGATGATGCCGATCGCCGACAGCGTCCGCTCGGTGACGCTGCAGCCGGTCAGGAGGAGCCGTCCGACCGCGACAAGTGTCCATCATTGGGCTGCGAGACAACCGCGGCGGCGTAACAGAACGCTGTTCACGCCGAGCTGCGTCGTCATCGCGTACTGCGGATACGTCGTGCCGCATCGCGTGGTTTGCGGGTCTGGCGCGCGGCGTACTCGTCGCTGAACGTGAGCCTGCGCCGTCGTTGGTGATTGCGATCGTTGCGGTCATCGCGTGCTTCTTTCGCGATGCAGCATGGCGGACGTCCCCCAGACCACTGAATTCGATCCATGTGAGAGAGCGACACGTTCAACGAGGCAGCACCTGCGAGACGGCGCGGTTCGTCGCCGCGCGTAGCGATAACTAGAAATTATCGGGGTTAGCGGCGATGGACGGTTTGGTGCCTGAAGCGTCGAGGGTCGCCGAGCTCACGCGCCAGAAGGAATTGTTGGATGACATCTCGATCGGCCTCGAACTCGCGCGCGATCCCGTCCCTTTGATCGAGGGTCCGTCCGGCAGCGGCAAGTCCTGGTTGTTGGGTGCTGTGTGCGACAGGTGGCGAACAGGTGACCGGCCCGTCATCCGCGTGGCCGGCGACGCTGAGTACTCGCGCCGCGTTCGATATCCGTTCTCATCGGCAATCGCGCGACTGACGTCACGCTTGGATGACTGGCGACTGGTCAAGAGCGCTAGTGCGAAGGTCGCGGGCGCCACGCTTCCAGCGGGTGGATTGGCCACATTCGTCGTGGATGTAATTGCCAACTCACGGGAAAATCAACAAAAGCGGGCGACGCGATTTCTCAGCGATGAAGAGCGTGAAATTCTTTTTCATCTGCAGCGACTCGCTGGCGATTCGTCCCTTCTGCTCGCGGTCGACAATCTTCATTTCCTCGATACGGCTTCTGCCGATTTTCTCGTCGCACTCCGAGATCCTCAGGTGGTTGAAGCGTACCCCTTCCTGGAGCAGATGCGCATCGTTTGCGCCGGCGCAGAGTTGTTGACGCGCGCGCCCGCAGTTGACATCGTCGTCCGAAACCTCCATCCGAAGCGGTTGGTCCTCCCTCACGCGCCGCGTGAACACGTGGCCGCCATTCTCCGGCTAATGGGCGCAACCGTCGAACTTCCAGATGAAGTCGTCGATTTTTGTGCGCAAGTCTCAGGCGGGCATCTGGAGGTGCTTCGCTTGATCGCCGAATACATTGGACAAGACCCCGCGCGACCAAAGCGCCTGACCGTCGACGGGCGTACGACTCATTCACTGTACTTCCTCTTCGAGGAACGCGTCCGCAGCCTCGGCGACGAAGGACGGCTGATCCTCGAGGCGCTCGAGTTGCTCGCAGTTGCGGGCGCCACTATCTCCGACCCTGAGCTCGAATGTCTGTTGACCGAGCCTTATGCGTATCTTGCGGGAGCGGCGAAGCGAGCCGTCGAACTCAATATTTTACGACGCGAAAGCGGCCGTCGCACCTTCTCTCACGAAATTGTGCAGCGTATGTTTCTCGACCGAGTCGAAGCGAGGCGACCGGAGGTTCACGAAAAATTTGCTCGCTGTGTTGCACGATTGCGGTCCGGCGATTACGCGTCGCGGGCATATCACTACGATCGCGCCGGCCGCACGGATGAGGCGCTGATCATGCGTTTCGTGGACTACCTTCAGAGGCTTCGTAACGGGGACGCCCCACTCGATGCAAACATCGACGACTTCACAGCCGAGGCTGCACCTGACATTGCCGAATTTATTGTTGCGCTCTCGCGCGCCTGGACGGTGTTCCGGAATGGTGAGCCGCGCGCGGCACACGACATTCTAGAAAACCTTTCGGACGTTTATCCTCCAGTGCTGATGGCGGAGAAGGATTACCTCGCTGCACGCTGCGTCAAAACGCATGGATCAGCAAACGCACGAGCCTACATGGTCGAGATATTGCGTCGCTGGCGCGATGAGACGCCTGTGGAATTCGAACAATGGTTCCGATTGATGTCCATTCTGACCATCATGCAGGTCGATAATGGAGATTACGCGGGCGCTCGCGTGACGAGCCGGTTGATCGCGATTCAACTGGCCATGCGAACGTCCTTTGATCCGTTCGCGGACTCGGCACGGCACATAATTGATCGCCGTGATGCCGCGCTGTTCCAAGCAGAGATCGCCGCCCAACGATGCCAGCGGGCCGTTCATTTCTTCACCGGCAGTGATCCAGCCTCGCCGAGAAATCCGATACAACTGTACTTTGCATTAACGAATCTGGGCGCCAACCTTCTCATGATCGGCGAATTCGCAGACGCACAGCGTGTCGCCGCCGAAGCTGTCGGCATGCATGCCGCCATGCCTTCAATCCGTTTTCCAAGGTTGCAGATTCCCCTGAACAACCTGCTAGTGGCAGCCCTCTATAATCAGTCCGTCACCGCGGAGCAGGCAGTGCGATCTATGCGTGTCGTAGTCGAGACGATCCCAGATCCAGGCGACGCCATTCTTATCGACAACAACATGGCCGTCATGAACGCGCTGGCCGGTGATCTGAATATGGCGCTGGGAATCCTGAGTGGGGTTGTGCAGCGCCTCCCGCGTGACGGTTATTACTCGTATTTCGCACGCACCAATCTCACGTGTTTCGAGCATCTTATCAATGGCCACGCTCGCGCACGTGCTCAATGGTTGGATCTCGCCGCGAGCATACCTACGATACCGGAAGGAGATCGTGCGGCGCTTGAGAAACGACACGAGCTCCTTACGAATGCATTCGATAACGTCGGTATCGGCGACATTCGGCGTTGGTGGAATTATCTCAATGAGACCATACGGCCTCAGGTCGGCCCAGTATGGAAATTCTACGGCTATGGTTTTCTAATGTCCGATATTCAATTCTGGTCCGAAGCGTAGCCGTCAGATCCAGCCCTCACGATCGCAGGCTAGGGCCACTAATAGCGCGATCAGATCACCATACGGACGCCCTGTGGTCCGAAAGACGTGAGCGAACGAGCTGTGCTCGATCACATGTGGATTGGTGGCTACATCGATTACATAGAAATCACCACCGGAATTGATTCTGAAGTCGATCCGGCCGAATCCCCGAATTCCAAGCGCATCGAAGGCAGTGCCTGCTGCACTCTTGATGGCAGGCGCCAGCCTCTCTTCATATGAATAGAAGCCGTAGTCGTCTGCAAACACGCGCTGATAGGTAAGAAATTGATCGCGCAACTCGCGGTGGCCATCGATGGAAATACCCACAACGGTCGGGCTGAACGGCTGAGCGAGGCCGATGACGGGCGTTTCGACTTCATAACCACGAATGAACTCCTGAACAGTCAGGGACTGATCGTATCTGGCAGCGATCGTCTCCACGAAATCGTCGAGCGTCCCATCGGAATATCGCAGAGAGTCCGCATCCATACCAATACTTGCCGACTCGTACGTGAGCTTCACGATAACGCGCGTTCCTTCGGGCGGCCGAGCATCACTGAGCCAGCCTCGCCGTGGCATGTAACACCACGTCCCGGGCACCGGGACGCCGGCAGTCTTGAGGACGCATGCAGTGTGGTACTTGTGTCTCGCAAGGCTTACGACATAAGCATCGGAGCTGGTGGTAGGCATGCTATGAAGCCTGCAGAAGGCGGGGATGAGCGCTTTACGTCCCGGGCCGACGCCAGTTTGGGCCGAGTTGTAGACCAGTTTCAGGGCGCGCGGTAATTCCGACACCTCGCCATGAATCACCGCCTCGATGAAATCATCTTCGCTGAAATAGGATTTCACATACAGACCGAGCGCTCGCATTGCGCCAACGATCTGTTCCAGTTCTTCGTCAGAGAAATATTCAGTCTGGACTGAGTATCCGTCATAGTCCGCTCCCACCTGCTGCTTGCGATTGGCCACTACCGCAATTGCAAGCTCTCCAGCTCTCGATCGCAAGCGGTCGACCAGCGAATCGATAGCCGCCCACCCAATTTGTGTCTCGCTGTTCACTATCGCTACCTCGATAATTTCTAGTTATCTGACAGCTGTCATAGATACCACGCTACTAGGAGTGACGGCGAGGCAAGATTCCCTACCCTCATGCCGGTCGGAGCGATCAAATCACCCAGAGAGAACACTCCTCCTGTTGAGGAGAGGGGTGTTCGGAAATACCTGGCGCGGCGCCTTCAGAGCATTCGCCGAGCAACGAAGAGGCCGCGGATGGCGATCGTCGGAAAGCGTGCCATAAGCACTCTCTTGGCCGCGACGAAATGTGCGCCGGTGGTGAGCACGGCGTCCGACCGCGATACGGTCAGGCGGGACAACCCACGTTTCATCGATGCGAAGCTTGCGACGAGGCGCGCGACCGAAGGCCGATCGCCGTCGTCTGCATGTATGGGATTGGGGTTGTGTTTGGTCGGGCAGGGGGGATTTGAACCCCCGACCACCTGAACCCCATGCGGGGTCCCGGTGCCCGGTCTCGTCTCCAGACATCTCCAACCTCCTTCGACTTGCAATGATCGCGGGTGTCCGCAGCGATCCGCGGACATCTCTAGCGGGCGAACTAGACACTAACTAGACACCTCGATTCTCGCACGATCTCAGAGAATTCCATGGTTGGTAGAAGTTCCGGAGGGTCGAGGACGTGCGGTGTCGGGGCGGAAAGACGGTCCGATCGATGCGACGTGGGCGTTACGCCGACGCCTCGGGAAAGAGATCAGCGACTGACGAGCGATCTTTAAGACCGTTCAGGATGGCCATTACGATCATTGAGTCTTCGACGTCCAGAGTCTCGCAGAGCAGGTCAGGGTCTCTCTGTCCGTGGACGATCGCGCGGATGCTCGCGACCAGATCGCTCCACTGGTCTTTCGCGAGCCTTACTAGATGCCGCTCGAGCGCGAGTTGATTCGCAGGGTCGGAGATGGCCGCGATCGTCGTATGAATGGTCTCACCGTGTTCGCGAAGTCGTTCGCGGGTGCCGGAGAACCCGAAGCGGGTATCGCGCGCCATGTCGCGATGCTGGCGCGCATGTTCGCGAAACTCGGCGGCCAACCTCGCATCACGAGTCGACCTCGCTTCCGCCTCGTTGACCTTGGCGAGCGTCGTATAAAATTGCCAGACTGGAGTTGTCGCGGGGTCCAGGGTCTGCGCAATCGCCAGTGCTTCCGTTACGAGTACGCGCGCCTCGGGCACTCGGCCGGGAATGGTGACGAGCAACCCCGCAAGGTTGTTCAGCCGCCCTGCCAAATGGGCGGCATCGTTCGACTCGCGAGCCGCGTTGATCGCCTTGCGAAACCAGTCTTCCGCAACGGTTGGCCGATGGGCGTTCATGTTAACGAGCGCCAACTGATTCCACGTCGAGGCAGCCGCGTGGCGGTTCCCCAACTCCTCGCGAATCGTTGCAGCCCTGCGGAAACAGCGCTCGGCTTCATCCCACTGAGCCGTTTCTTCGAACACGCGGCCAAGTTGATGGGTGGCGGTCGCGACGCTGTCAGGTTGCCGCAATCGCTCGAAGATCGTGATGGCAGCTTGGTAGCGTTGGACGGCCTCTGCATCCCACCCTTCGGCACGCGCCCGCAGCGCCAAGGTTCCGAGTTGCAAGAGCGGCGGTCCCTGGTGCGACAGGTCGTTGAAACGCTCCGCGATCCCGAGAGCGTCCTCGTACGCGCGTCGAGCTTCGGCATAACTGCCCTGCATCGCGAGCGCATCTCCTAGACCAGACAGGACTGATGCGCGCTGTAACTCCGTGGCCTCGTCTTGCTCGTGTTCCGTAAATGTGTGCAGCGCTTGTCGAGCGTACATCTCTGCGAGGGAGCCATTCGCCTCCACCTCCGCGCATCGGCCGAGGCGCACAAGGAGCGTGATGCGATCGGACATTGGCTGATCCCTCAGACGCTCAAGCGCCGCTTGGAAGACTCCTATCGCCTCGGACACGCGGCCGCTGTCGAGGAGCTGTTCCCCTAGGGCCGTTTGCGCGATGAGCCAAGGCTCCGATCCGACGTCGCCGGCCGCGGCCTGTGCCCTGAGGGTCAGCTGCTCGGCTGCCTTGTGGAGGCCGGACATCGAAAGGAAGCGCCGCACATCGTCAGCCAAGTCGATCGCCCCTGGATGGCCGGCATCGAGGTCCGCGTACGCGGCACGCACGAGGTTCGGTAGTTCCAGCCATGCCATCGTGCGCGTCTCATCCGGATTCCGCCCATCTGCTGCATGGAGGAAGGTAGAGAGGTGGTAGTACGTGTGCCGATGCGTCTCCTCCGCGCGTGCACGGTCAGAGGCGCTCAATTGACTCCACAGCATCGACGCAAGCGTCGGATGGAATCGGAGGAACGGTTCGTCCACCCCCGGGACAGGTTGCGTAGTCACTAGTCCCGCGTCTTCCAACTGTTGTCTGAGCGAGTTCCAGACGGCATCTTCCTTCTGAAGCTCCACGACGGCCTGTGCACGGCTCTCAAGCGCCCCGCCCTCAATGACGCCAAGCTTCAGCACCAACGTGCGCGCGGCGGCATCGAGCTGATCGAGCGAGAGCTCGAGAGAGGCGAGCAGGGTAGCGGGTGTATCGTCCTCGTGCGCGTCGGCGTGCGGGAATGCCAGCAACTGCTCCAATCGGGCAGTGACGTCAGCTGCACTGCGCCGCTTCAGCTGTTGCGTCAGCACGCGAACAGACAGCGGGTGGAAGCGCACGCGGTCGAAGAGCGTGATGAGTGCCTCGCGGCGTGGCACTGGCAGAACGGGCGCGGGTGGGAGCTTGAGTAATTCTGCGACCCATTCCAGCGCGTCGTCCGGATCGTAGTGGCTGCCGAGTCCATCGAGCACGATCCGTCGATGAATGGCCGTTCCTTCCACTCGATACTGTGGATGATTGAACGTAGGGTGACGCGACGTGCACAGTACTCGGGAACTGCCAGCGTTCGACCAAATCGCCGCTGCTTCCAGCAGCGCGTGCAGCGCCTCCTGGCCGAGGATCTCCAGGTTGTCGAGGATGAGCAGCGTGGGCGTCCTCGTGAGCGCTGCGGCTGCAGCGTCGCGATCGACTAGCGTTTCGGCCAAGACGTTACCGATGGTGCTCGTCGCGACAGCGATTGCATCGGCGGCCTGAATGCGTGAGAAGTCGACCACGACGGCAGCCTGGAACTGCCCGGTTCGCAGTAGCCAGCGACCTGCTTCATGCGCGAGCGCGGTCTTGCCTTGGCCGCCGAAGCCTGTAATCGTGATGCGCCGCGTGGATGCAGCGAACCAGCGTTCGATGTGCCAAAGATCCCGGCGACGACCGAAGAACCCACCTTCTGGCGTGGGGGGAACGTTCGTGCGTACCCGCGGAGTGTCCAGCGCAGGGTGAGTACTCGTAGACGGCGTTAGTAGTGGGCCGTCGTCGCCCTGCTGATACAGCGCTGGGACGAACCAGTCGTACAGGAGGAGGGGAACGCGACTCGCACCGCGCTGCACGTCGTACTTCTGTGGATGGTTCGCGAGATAGCGACGAGCGTTGTCGAGGGACTCGCCAACACCCTTGACGCGAGCGAGTTCCTTGTAGAACTCGCCGAAAAGCGCGCGGGTCGTGTGCACCAAAACGGAATGTGTCATGGCGATGACCGAGGGAATGCCGGTCCCAGTGAGCCGCGCGGCTACGCTGGCCATTGCGCCCGACGTTTTGCCCTGAGGCGCTGTGGCGTCAGGACCAGGCAACGCCGCTGACTGACAGGCCGACAGAACGACGAGCGGCACGTCGTGCCGGTGCAGGTTGGCGCCGAGCTTCGCAGCCGAGACAAAGTCTGCCTGTCCGTCGGCGTCCTCAAAGAGAAGGTAGCCTATGCTGGACGGAGAGGTGCTTTCGCGCGTGTCCTTCAGGACGGCGATTTCCTCGAACGTCATTCGATCTCCCATCAGTGGCGACGCATGGCGGCGCAGATCACCGCGGCGATCGAAGACACCGTGACCATCGAAGTGCAGAATGTCGACTGGTGGCTTACTCCCATCTTCGAGCCGATCCAGCAGTGCATCCAAGGTCGGTGGGAGGAGAAACTCGCAGGTGACGCGCCCCGGCGCGTGCCGCTCGACTGCTTCGAGCACGGATTGGGAGTCAGCGCGCGGATCGATGAACGCCGCATCGCCAGGACGGCTGACGACGAAGAGGAGGCGGATCCGCTCCTTGGCGACACTTGGGAACGGTAAGCGTCCATCGTCGCTGCCGAGCACGCGCCGACGGATGCTGATGCGCGGGTTCTCGAGGAACAGGAATCCACCGTTCCTCGAGGGGTCGTGCAGTAGTTCCCACGGTAAGGCAAGAATTGACGGGTCGTCCGCAGCGACGGTCAGTAATCGTCCGTGCCTTTCCACCTGCAGAAATGCGAAGTACCGCCGGAGGGCTGATGTGTCGTTGAATACGGAGTTGAACAGAGCACGTCCCCAGATGGAGAGTTGCTGCGCAATGCGGAGTGCTTCGGTATCGTCTGGATCACCGATCGAATGCGCACCGTACGTCTCGACATACCACCGGATGTCAGCGTAATCGGCGTCCGTGAGCGGAATCGCAAACGGTAGCGCACGGGTAGCCACGCTGCCGTTCAGCGTGATCATTACCTCGGTCGGACTCGGAAAGCTGAGGTTCAACTCGTTGGCCATGTGCAGGCGGTGCCAACTGACGGGGTGCGCCCTTCCTTCCCTTGGGTCACGCTCTCACCGAAGGAGAGTGCGTACTTTGCCACTCTGGCTAACAAACGAGCCAGCGCTGGTCGGCGTGGTGGGGTTGAGCCTGTTCGTGCGGGTGTAGCCTTGTGGTACTCGAGTCATCTACCGCACAATGTACGCATCCCATGAAAGAAATCACGTTGCCGGTGTTGCCGCACGACACGCCGCCGCGCGTCGCGATCGCCGTGATGCATCTCGCCCAGCGGTCAGGCGTGGTTACGAAGGTCGGCTATTCGGTCCGTCTCGTTCGTGCTCGAGATTTACTCGATGCGCCCAATGCCGCGTCACTCGCAGACGTCGAGGGCGTGGAACTCTCTCTCACCGTTGCCCAGCCGTTCCGCGTCGAGCGGACCGGTGGTCACGACTGGACACGCAGCGGCGGAGGGCTCGGCATGGTCATGCCGTATGACTGGACGCGATTTCAGGACGTGTTCGACACGAGCGCATACGACTATGCACTCCATCGCCTCGATGTGGGAGCGGCGGTCATCATCACCCGTTCCGAAGACTACGAGGCTGATTTGAACGGCGAGCCGGTGGACTGCTACTGCGCCGGTCCGCGACACCACGGATACAGTCAACCGCATCCGGGGATCTGTCCGCGCGACAACAATCCGATCCGCTGCTGGTGATGAACAGACATCTCGTCGAGCTGCCCATCGTCGATGCGACGGAGTCGCCGCGCCGGGCATGGGAGCGGATGCAGAAGAGCGGCCGCTCGGGCGTGGTCTACTTCGACAAGGGCGCTCCGTTCGTCGTTCGTGCGCGGGACGTGGTACGGAGCATCGTAGCCGGGGAAGAGACGATTGCACACGTCACGCACGTGCGCGTCGGCATGCGCTCAGCGGGAGCGAGGAAGTTCGGCATGCGTACGCTGCCGCAGCCTAAAGCGGCGCTGGTGGGAGTCAGTGCGAACGGGACCGAGGCGCGGATCGTCTTCCGCTCAGCAGCGAAATCACGCGGCCTGACCGAGCCGCCTTCGATGTGCCGCTGCCGCGGGCCTAGGAGACATCCGAAAGCGCACGACGAGCACGGCGAGGTATGCGCGCGCTGCGAATCCCGCTTCGACTGCGCCGGATAGAACCACATGCTCAGCACTGTTCTGGAGAAGCTGGAGACGCTCTTTTCGAAGCACATGCTTCTGGGCGCGTTCTATCCGATTCTCGTCACGGTCTTTCTCAACCTCGCGTTGCTCCATCACACCTCGCCGGGGTTCCGTGCGTGGCTCGCGACGCGGGCGCCGTCGGCGACTGTCGAGACGCTCATGAGCGGCTCGGTGCTCGTCTTCGCTATCGCCGTCGGTGCGTTCTTTCTGTCGACAATCGCCTTGTTTCTTCGGCGCTTGATCGAAGGGTTATGGCCAGCGTGGCTGTGTCGCAAGATCGCGCCGTTGCAGCGCGCGGAGCTCGACGCAATCGAGACGCAGGTCACCAAGGCGACGGAATTCCGCCGTGAGCTGCGTGAGCTCGAGTCCTCGCTCGACAACGGCTTGAACAAAGCGCGCGGAAAAGGAAGAACAAACTTTGCGACGGTCTGCGTCTACGGCCAGAGCATCAAGGAGATCATCGACCTTCGACATAAGCGCGAACAGGACCAGCTCATCAGCGCGAAGGATCTGACCGACGCCGCCGCCGAGCTATCGAAAGTCCTCGAGACCAACAACGCCGACCTTCCGAACAGTGCCCACGCTGTCCGGCTCGATACAGATGCCGTGGACCTTGGCGAGCATCTCGTCACCTATGCGACGAGCCGCGCCGTGGATGATGTCATCGCCGCGCACCTGCGCCGCCAAGCCGAATTCGGCGATCAGATCGTCGAACCGACCGCACCAGGGAACATGATGCGTGCTGTCTCGAGCTACGCGCAGCGCCGCTACGGCTTCAACATGGATCTGCTCTGGACGCGCCTGCAGCACGCCATGCAGGGGCAGCCGTTCTACCAGACCGTCCTCGGCGCGAAGGCGGAACTCGACTCGCTCATCGCGCTGTTCTGGCTCACCGGTGTGACGTGGGTCGCGTGGTGGTTTGTCCTCGCCTTCATTGTGCGCTCGTCCGCCACGTTCCTCCTCGTCGCCCTAGCCGGGCCGCTCGTCAGCTGGGCCCTGTACCGACTGGTCGTGGCGAGCTATCGCTCGTTCACCGATCTATTGCGCGCATCGGTAGACCTCTACCGCTTCGAAGTCCTAAAGGGCCTCCACCTACCGCTGCCCGAGGGGCCTTCGAGCGAGCGGCGGACTTGGGAAACGGTGGCGCTGCACAATGCGTACGGAGAGGAGCTCACGCTGCCGTACGAACACAAGGCGCCACCTTGAGCACGAACGCTGTGAAGGCCAAGGCAACGAAGATCGCTCTCTGGATTACGGCTTGTTATGCCGTGATCTCGTTGGGCATCAGTGCGTGGAATTACGCCTCGGTGGATTCGAAGCCGGTGCACTACGTCGCGACGCGCCCGCTGCCGTGCAACCATCGCATCGTCGAAGCCGATCTGGCGACGCCACGGGGAGTTAATGGCACGGCGCGAGCGCAGCAGTTGCCTCCGCGCACGACGCTCACTGGCAAGTACACCAGAGCTGCCATCGCGGCAAATCAGTACATCGTAGCGTCCACGCTGCGCACCGACCCCGTGATCGCTCGTCAGGACGACGGACGGACCGTCGTTCCCGTTGCGCTGCCCGCCGCGTTGCCGGCTGGCCTCGTCGACGCCGGCACGTACGTCGACGTGGTCTCGTCCGGCGCCATCATTGCCCCGCGTGTGCGCATCCTCGCCGTGACCTGCACCAGCGCCGGACCATGTGCAGCGCTCGTGCGTGTGAGGCCGGAGGTCGCCGCTGCCATCGACGAGAAAGCTATCGTCGCTATAAGAACCGATGCCGGAGGGGACGTCATGGATCAGAAGGGTTGGATCAAGGTGGGCGAGACGGTGGAGATCCCGGCGAAACCGGCGGCGATCTGGACGAAGGTCCTTGACTACGTGCCGCTGAACACTGTTTTGAAGCTGGAAGCCACGGAAAAATGGGAGTACGCCGACGGAGTGAAGTGCGGGCCGGACGGCGCCGTCGCAAATAAGCTGAAGCTCGATCCTCTCAGCAACGTCGCGCCCATCGGCGCGCTCATCGGACGAATCGGCGGAAGCACCGCGACCATCCCCAAGGGAGACGAGTCCGGAATTTTTGCGGTGGGCTCGTTCGCGGTGGTCAGCGTCCCAGCGGCAGGGCCGTTGTTCCTCACGATCAATCTCGCGCCGTCGCAGTACCCCACGACGACCGACACGATCAAGGTGACGATCTACGAGAGCAAACCGTAACGATTACGCACGTAGGCGTCATACGACATCGGGCGAACAGGATGCTCGCCTGAGGTAGGAAACTTTGGGTTCGCGTCACTCCAATCGATAGCGGAAGGAGTCACTCGATGACGAAGGCCTGCGCGGTTCTCCCAATGCTTCTGTCCCTGAGCATTGCGTGCGCGAAAAGTTCCGAGCCCGCACCGGACACCGGCACGACGACGACGCCGATCACCGCGACCACCCGTACTCCCAACCCGCCGCCTGTGCCCGACGTCATCGAACACTTCAAATTCTGGTCGGTCGATCACGGCACGATCGCGCCACCGCGAGCCATCGACCTCCGGCTGCCGGGCGGGCCTTCGTGGCCGGAAACCGTCGCGGAGATCCCGTACCTCGCGAATCCGGTGCAGAAGAACGGCAAGGAGATTCGGGATGCCCGAAAGTCGCTCCACTACGACGCCTACCAGTTGCACGAAGCGCCGGCGCACGCGGACGCGCACTTTTACAACCAGCTCACCGATAACGCAACTTGGCCGCTCTCGCGGGCCGCGCCGTTGCTGCTCGTTCCGGCGATCAAGTCACACAGTGAGAGCGGCGTCGCGGATCATCTGCCGTCAACGCCCGCGTATCGCCACCACTACGTTTGCTACGTGCACGCGGTGCCGCCCGAAGAGCGAGAGTGGATTCCGGTGCAGGACACGAAACCGCGTCAGGTGTCGTTGCTCGATCAGTTCGATACGAGCGCGGAGCAGATCTCGCGACTGCAACCGGCGTACTTTTGCTTCCCCGTGGAGAAGCGCTACAGGACTAACCCGTCGGAGGCGCCGAGCCACGAGGTTGGCCTCGCCCTGTACAGGATCGATCCGCAGCGGACATACAACCAGCCCGTATGGACGCGAGATCAGTTCGACAAACGCGAGCTTCGGATCGGCCAGAGCGTGATGCTGGGAGTTCCGTCGGTTTGGAAGTGATAGAACTAGGAGGCCGCGTTGTGCGTGGTAGCTGACAGCACTGGATTTCTGCAATCGCGGACTCCTGCGCGCGTTGAGCGCATTGGGAGGGTCTGGACGACGAGCGTTCAGAAGAAATGCAACAGACGCTCCAGCCCCGAGGACGGCTGCGCGGGGATAGTGAGGGCGATGGGGTGCGAGCGCTCGTCGGACCGTGGCCCGAGAATCATGTCGCGAATGGCATCGACGGCACCACCAAGGCCGTGGCGGGCTAGGCGGGCGCTCACGAGCACCTCGCCGGTGATCGTTCCCGTCACCGGCAGCGTCACGGTGATGACCTGCTCGCGGCCGATGCCGTCGCGGCGGTCAGGGTTCTCGCGAAAGTCCCAGCGCGCGAGATTCGTCCCTTCACCCGAGCCCTGGACCATGCAGTGGTAACGCACGTACGTCTTGCTGGCACTGATCTCCACGCTCGGTTCGACGACCGCCACGGCTTTGACCGCCAGCTGCCCCTTGCGGTTGAGCGTCAGCTCGACGGGGTGCGGGTCGTCGATGACGCGCGGAGCGAGATCGATGATGCGAAGACCCTCCGGCGTCTTGAAGCGCAGGCGGAACTGTGCAGACGCGAACCGCGCTCCGTCGGCGGGCTGGAACGTACACGCGAGCTGCACCAAGCCCGCGGGCTTACCATCGATCTCAATCGATTCCACGCCGCGTCGCACCAGGAGCAAGCGGCTGCCCCGCACGTCGTTGTCCGTCAGTGCCTCGACATCTGCCCCCAGCTCCTGGTCGGCATCGGGGTCGGGGGTCAGGACCGTGTCGATCAACGAATCCTCTGTATGCATGGCTCCTCCGATCAGTGCCAGCTACCGTGCAGGACGAACGCCGCCCAATGGTACGGTGATTCGAAGCCGGCCGTGGCGCGCGTCGCGAGCACCGCCGCGCGAAGAACGCGTGCCTTGTCTAGGTCGGCCTGCGCCGTCCACGTGTCGTAGAAGTGCCGCATCGTGCGTGCGGCCGAACCCTGCTGCACCTTCCATAATGTGGCGAGCACGGACATCGCGCCCGCATAGAGGAACGCGGGGATGAGTCCCAGCGGCTCGTCGCCTGGCGCTATGGCGCTCGACGCGCTCTCGCACGCCGCGAGCGTCACGAGGTCGGCCCGCAGGTCGGCAAGCTCGAATACGTCTCGCGCGGTGAGTTTCCCGTCGGCGAACGCCAGCCACGAGTCGAGCGGCTCCTGCGGGACGTGCTTCGCGTGGCCGTGGAAGTGCACGAGGTCGCGCCCCGCGACCCCGGTTCGAAACGCGGCGAGCGTGACGTCGCCGCGGAGCAGCGCCGGTGTTTCAAACTGCTGCTCGAGGTGCGCCACGAGCGCCGCCGCCTCGTCGCGATCACCGGTGGGGTCGCCGAAAAGCGCCGCAGACCGCGCAGGGAGTCGTGTGACCGCACGCCCGAGACAGTGACGCAGCACCGTCAAGCTCGACGTGTACACGACCGGATTGCGTGCGATGAGCGGATCCCCGTCGACCGCGAGCGCGTGCAGCGGCAGCGCGTGCAGCGGTCCGGTCGGTGAGAGGATGAGCAATTCCTCCGGCTGGGTCAGCGTGCTCAGCGGATCGATAAGGGGAGTCAGCTCGTCCAGCAGTTCCGGCGTATCGCGCAGCGTGATCCGGAATGTGTCAGGTGCGAGGTGGGTCTGCACGAATGTTTGCACTTCACGCACGCGTAGCGACAGCGGCGTGAGCTGAGGTTGATCGCCAGGACGCACGGACAGCAGGAAGAGCCGCTCGCCATCGGTCGTCCAGTCGACGCAGACGCACGGTGTGCCGAACAGCATCGACGATAGGTCATCCTCGTCGAGCGCTGCGCCGGTGCGCAGCTCGAGATAGTGGCGGAGCCGCGAGTCGTTTGCCATTTGTGCCCGCAGGAGGTCGAGTTCCGTCCGCAACCCCCGGCGCTGATCGGCCGAGGCCCTGCGGAGCCGCGCGGAGATCTCGCGTTCCTGCGCGATCAATCGCAGCACGTCGGGATGCTGCGTGAGTGTCGAGAGCACGCGCGCCGGAGGTGCAGAACTCATCCCCAAGATGTCGACCAGCGCGCGGGCCTTTGCGCGCTGTACGCGCCGCCATGCCTCGGCAGGATCGGGACGAAGCCTGCAGAGGATCTCCACCGCCAACTCCGCATTGCGTCGCGTCTTTGCCACCAACGCGCCTTTCGCCTGCTGTACTTCTGTCGCCGAGGCGCCCGCGTCGAACTCGCGGCGAATGGCGTCGGCGTCCTGCTCCGCCGCCGACAGGTGATCCAGCGCGGCGTCGAGCAATTTCGCGCTCACTTCGATCGGCGTGCGCACGGCTGCGTTGGTGTAGAGACGTGCGAACATCTCGTGCGTGTCGGCCGCTTGCCGACGCATGCCGGCGCTGTCGTAGTAGCCGAGCGCGGCGCGGAGGTGCGCTTCTGCCGATTCGAAGTTCGGGAGCAACTCGACGTTAGCGCGGTTGAGGTAACCGACGCCGAGGATGTACTGGCAGTTAGCCGCCTCCATGCCTAACCCCGCAGGCTCGTAATGGGCAGCTGCGCGACGCCAGGCGGCGAAGACACCTTCCTCGTCGCCTCGTGCCTGCAGCACCTGCGCGCGCTGCTGCTCGATGCTCCCGCGTTGGCGGGCCGCTTCACGTGGCGAGAGACGGTCCGTTGCTCGTTCGGCCGCGATCAGCATTGCTTCTGCATCATCGAACAGCGCCGGGTCGCCACGTCGCGCCGGCGAATAGAGGAACTGCAGCACGTGGATCTGCGCGAGCATGCCGCGTTTTGCGATGGCGTCGGATGTTCGCTGCTGTACATCGTCCTCCCGCAGCCAGTCACGAAGGAGCGTGAGCGCCTCATCGAACGCGTCGTCGCGCCGCATCGATGAGAGATCATTCGCCAGCTTCAATACTGTGTTCGACGCCGAGGCCACGTCGCCAACGGAGGTATAGAGGTCGATGCTTTTCCGCGCGTGCGCGGACGCGGCGAGCGGATCGTCCAAGAACGAGTAGACGGTTCCCAGGAGCTGTTCATACGAGGCGTGCATCCACGCCGGAAGATTCTCGGCGAGCGCCGCTTCACACAGCTCCTTCGCCTCGCCGAGCCGCTGCGCGCGTATGAGCAGATCGATCTGGCCCATGCGGTCCGCGTCGATGGACAGCGCCATCCCCGCATGCTGCGACAGCGTGAGCGCCTCACGACGATAGCGTGCGGCCGCGCCGGTGTCGCCGCGCACGTGCGAGAGTTGCGAGAGGTCCAGTAGCGTGGAGAGCGCACCGCGGAAGAAGTCGATGTCGCGATATGCCGCGAGGCAGGCGTCCAAGCCGTCCAGTCCAACGAGCGAGCGATCTATGGCGAGCATGGTTCGGAGGCGTTCGACATCGATACGCCCGTGCTGGTGACCGATACGCGCGTACAGATCCCGTGCAACTTCCAGGGATTGGGTGACGTCTTCGCTCGGTGCTCCTTCGCCGAGCATCTGTTCCGCGCGGGCGACGTAGGCTTCCGCCGCCGATTCGGCCCGGTCGACGCGCAGCGCGTCGGCAGCGAACCGTGTCAGCGCATCCAATCGTGCTTGACCCATCGCGAGACGATCCGCGTGCGTGAAGCGCGCTGCGACCGCTTCGTCGATCCGCCCTGCTGCCTCCAACCGCGTGGCAATGTCTGGGAGTTCTTCCAGCGCCGCGGTGGCGGTCGCGCGCGAAACCTCCCAGTACGTCACCGCGAACAAGAGGATCCGAATGCGGATTCGCTTGATTTCGGCGAGGTCGACGGGGTCGATCTGGAACGGGTCGATCGCCGCGAAGATTGCCTCCGCGGTGCTTGTGACGCCGGCCTGCACTCCATGCCGAAAGATGTGCAGCGCTTCCGTCTCGAGCGCGTGAATCAGCCGCTCTCCGGTGGTAGCGCCTGCTAAATCCGTCGCCGCGAGCGCCGCCTCGCCGCGCAAAGGATGACCCTGTCGCAGCCACGCGCGTGCAAGCTGCAACGCTACGCCCGGACGACGGCGCGTTTCCTCCGGAAGGCTCTCAGCGTAGCGCACAGCGTCGGCGTACGCACCTCGTCGCGTGTAGTCGCGGATCGTGACAACTGGATCATGTTCGTCCGCCATCGGTGATGTGGCTCCGCTCTAGATGATGCCGAACAGCTGGCACTAGTAAGAGAGTTCGGCTCGCGCGGTTTCCCTACCTTCGCCCAATGATGCGTTGATTCAGGGCAAGCGAAGACCTGCGGGCATCGCACGATGTGTGGTGTAGCGCTATACCACGCCCTGCTCGTGCGCCTGCGCCCCTTATCTTTCAGACGCGTTCCGATCCCGATGCGACAGAGCAGCCGACGATGGCTTCGCCAGCGCAAACAGCGCGGCAGAAACAGGAGGCGTCGCACATGGCACCATCTCCCCCCACACGGCCACCCGCAGTAGTTGAAGTACTTGTTTCAAGCCCGGGCTTCAGCGATGCGGAGCACGTCGAATTCACGGACGACCGGACGGCTCGCGCTTTCGCACGCGACGTGATGCAGTTCGCGCTCACCGGCGGTCGCAGCCGGCGTCGCCAGCCCGCCGTTCCCGCAGCCGACTCGCAGGGGAAGGAGTAAGCCGATGCGTATAACCTATCGCTTCGGGTATCGCTCCCTAGTGGCGCACAACATGTCGGCGGATTGCCTTAAGCCAACGTTGGCGCAACTTCATGGCGGACCGGCGCATTCGCGGCCGATCGCCACCGCTGCGCCGTGCGCAGAGGCGCAGCGTACCCTCGTGCTCGTAGCAGCGATGCTCGCGCTCGCGCTCCTCTGCAGCATTCCGGCAGCGGCTGACGAGCCGTGGTCGAAGGACACACGTGCGCTCCACAACGAGGGGTTCCCCGAAGGCGTCACAACCCAAGCGCTCATGGGCGGCGACCTCGCGCCCGACCCGCTCGCGCCCGAGGCCGGCACAGTCGGGTACATCGTCCACACGAAGGGCGAAGCCTGGGCCGCGGTCATCATCTACGACCCGACGACGGCCAAGTACCGCCAGGTCTGCGGGCTCCTCGCGCCCTTCGAGAACGCGAGCGACATCGAGGCCTTCGACCCGCTCCTCCGGAGCGTCCTCCGCACCGTCCACGAGCGCGGCTTCCCGGCGCGCAGCCGCGACTACACCCCCGACCTCCGGACGATGGATCTGGCGCAGTACGACGAACGACCGGCCGAACCCTCGCTAGCACGCGGCGCAGCGCCGCCGCAGCGCTCTTCCATCGACGCACCGCCCCCCACTGCGCCGCAATGGGTGCGATCAGCGCAGGAGACCGTGGTCCTCATAGGCGTGGCCGGCGCGGCGATCGTCCTCACGATCCTATGCGTCGCGCTCGTCCTCTCGCTGTGGTTTCGACACCGCGAGCAGATGGCGGTCGTGCGCACCGCGACGCGCCCGGCACAAGCGACGCCGCAACCCACGCCACAACCCAACGCGCGGCCCCGCCCGCGGCCAACCGCCGTGCCGGCCCCCATTTCACCGGTCGCCAAGCAGAAGACGTAAGGCCCATACGGCTAAAGGAACGCAACCCATGCCGAACCGACCGCACGCACGCACCACCGTCCTTCCGATGCCGCCCACGAGCCTCACGCCCGTTCCACCGCTGCCAACACACGAGGGCGAACTCGAGCTCGGCGCACTCCGCGCCCCCGGCGTCGATCTCTTCGCGCTCGTTCCCACAGACCCCATCCGGTCGAACCGCGACCTGGCGCTCCGACGCCGCGTGAACACCTTCATGCGCGAGGTGCTGGAGACCGTCGATCGCGCCGACGAGACGCGCTCGCGGATGCGCACGCGCGAGCAGGAGCTCCGCATCTGCGTTGCCCGCGTGACCGACCAAGTGTCCGCCATCCACGCGAACATCGCGCTCCGTGAGGCGGTGCTGCCGCTCCAGATCGAGGCCCAGCAGGAAGAGCTGCACGCGCATATTCGCGCGCTCCGCGGCGAGAGTGCGGGCGCCATCGCATCACCCGCGACTGACGAGTTCGAGCGCCTGTGGGTGGCGGACGACGACCTCTCCATCGCCGCGCGCACCGCCGTCGTGAACGCCACGAATGGCATTACGCAGGACACGGCGTCATCGCCGTACAATTCGTACGCCGGCGTCGTTTTCGCGAACGCGAAAGACCGGCTGCGCCACCACGATCGCGCGGTGCGCGAGACATTCCTCACGCTCCGGAGCCAGCTCGAAGCGAGCGCGCTCGGCGATGACGTGCAGCGCGCGGCTGCCCGCACGCTCGAGGACCGCACGCAGGAGGAGCGTCGCGCCGCGGGGCTTGGCAGCATCATGAGCGGGCTCCGCGGGATGGCGGGAGCGAACGGGTCGTGATCGACCTCCTGACCGCCCTCACGCCCGACACGATCCACGTCGGCTACGACCCGGACACCGGCAGGGCGGTCCACGTCCCGCGCCGACACTTAGAGCGGGGCGTGAGCCTCGTCGGGGCGGTCGGCGTCGGCAAGACCGACCTCGTCGCCGAATGTTTACGGGCGATGGCCTTCAGCGGCGCGTCGTGGTGCTACCTCGACTTCGCCGGCTCCGGGTTCGCGGCCGCCGCGCGGTTCGACGCGCTCGCGGCCACGCTCCTGGGCCTCGGCGTGGAGGCGCTCTACGCCGACACCGTGCCCGAGGCCGCGGGGATCGCCGGCCGCTTCATGCGCCGCCACGCCTACGTCACGGTCGGCGAGGACGACCCGCCCGTGCGGCTGAACATCCTGCGGCGGCTCCGGCGCAGGGACGGACGGCGGGAGACCCCGCAGCGGGTTGCGGGACGCTTCGCCGACGTCTGGGCCGTGCAGTACAGCAAAGACGCCGACATCCGCGTGCGCTTCGCGAAGTGGTGCACGGTCGCGGCGGCCCTGCTCTCGGCCGCCGACCGCCCCATCACCGAGTACCACCTGCTCTTTGAGGATCCGATGTACCGCGGCTTCCTACGCCGCGCGCAAATTGCCGCGAAGACGGCGGGCGATCCCTTCGTCCGGGAGCAGTGGCAGATCCTCGACAGCCAGTTCCTCGCCCTCGCGAAGACACCCGGCGAGCGGCTCAACCGCGCGCAGCTGGAGGAGCTCGGGAGCCTCCACAACTCGCTCGGGCCGCTGCGCTGCGGCCCGATGGCGGCCTTCTTCGGCGGCAACGAGAACCTCAAGCTGGAGGAGGTCGCGTATGGCGACCGGCGGCTCTACCTCTCCACCACCGCGCTCGCGAACATCCAACACCGGAAGTTCGTGCACCGCAGTGTGTGGGCCGCGCTGGACGGCCTCATCCACGAGATCGGGCAGGATGAGGAGCGGCCGGTCGGGTTCGCGATTTTTGACGAGGTGGCGCCGCTGACCGAGTCGCATTTCGACAGCTTCGCTCAGCTCCGCAACCATAAATTCTCGCCGTGGATCCTCCGGCAGACGCACGAGGCGCAGTTCGAGATGATGGGCATGGCCGCGGCGGCGTCGGTGGTCGAGCAGTGCCTCAGGTACCAGATCTACTGGCGGCCGGAGACCGAGGCCTTCGCACGCCGGATCGCGACGCGCGGGCCCATCCCGGACTACCAGGAGGAGATCGTCACGCTCGTGAGCCGGTCCACGGGCTGGTCGCGTTCGCGCGCGGGCTCGGCGGCCGCGTCCTGGGTCGCTTCCTTCGATCCGGAGACCACGCGACCCGAGACACGATCAATCGGCGACTCCGCGGGCGAGGTCGAGAGCGAGGGCGAGACCGAGACCGAGCACCGCATCGGCGTCGACGAGATCCTGCTGCATCGGACGCTCGGGCACCTCCACCTGCCGGCCTACCACGCCGTCCACATCCACGAGGATCAGGCGCGGACGATCCAGCACGTGCGCGCGCGGCAGCTGCCGCGGACGCTCTTCGGCGTCGACCACGTGGCCAGGTACCTGTCGCAGGTCCGGCGGCTGCACGACCGTGACGCGACGCCGTTTGCGCCCTACGACCCGACCGTTTGCATCGTGCCGGACGCGCCGGCGGCCGCCACACCACCCGGCGCGACGAAGCCCTACCAGCCGGGTGCGCGCGGCGAGAAAGCGACGGCTCCCGCGTGAGCGCGACGGACGGCACGCCCCCGGCGCGCGCGCGGGCCCGCTGGCGGCGCGCGCTCCCGCCCCGCTTCCGGCCGGACGCGCGGGTCGCGCGCACGCTCGCGGACCTCTACAACCTGGGCGCGGCCGAGACCGGCGCCGTGGCACTCCTGTTTCTCAGCCACGGCGCGGACGTGCCGCACTACTTCGGCAAGCGCTGGCGGCGGGCGTGGCAGGCAGGGTACGTGACGAAGCTGAGCGTCCCCGTCGCCCCCGGGCTCGCGGGCTCGGTGCAGGACGTCTACTGCGTCGAGACCGGACTCGCGCAGGCCGTGATGGACGCGGGCCGGCCGCTCGACCAGCTTCCCGGCGATGTCGCCGCGGCCTTGCGCGCACGGGCCGATGCCGACCGCGAACGCGTGGTGGCGCTCCTCGCGTCCCACGTCCCGGATGCGGCCACGAACCCGCGGCGGCTGAAGCTCCACAGCGAACAGGCCCGCCGCTGCCTCGCAGGCTCCTCCAACCTCCTCGCGCACGCGACGAAGAACGCGGGGTTCGTAGCGCCGCTCCTCTACGCCGCGCGTCGCGCGGGCCTCGCCGTGCTCGCGCTCCGTGGCGATAAGGACGTGCTGCTCCGCACGAGCAGCCACGCGGGAGAGGTGCTCCGCGCGCCGGATAGCGCCATCGTCATCGCCGAGGCTGCGGGGACGACGGCCTTCCTCGTGGAGACGGAGACCGGCTCGTCCTCAGTGCAGAAACTCCGCGCGAAGGTGGACGCCTGGGCCACGATCGCCGAAACCCACGGACGCGCGTTTCCGGCCGCGGTCGCGGCGGCGATCGGGGTTGCCGCAGTCGACCGCGTGCGCGTCGTCGTCTACGGTCCCACGCGCCTCCTCGCCCACATCGAGGCGGCGATCGCCGCGCGCTGCGACGCGCGGACGCGCGCGCTCTTCCGCACGGTCCGGGACGACGTGGTGCGCGCGCACTTCCCAGCTGCCGTGTTCCGGCGGAATGGGATCGTGCCCGGCACGTCCGAGCGCTGTCTCGCCTTCTACCGCACGCTCTTCCACGCCCCGATCGCGGGCGTGGTGCAACCCTCGGCCACGACCGGCCGACCGGAGGTTCGATGGTTCCCGCTCCTTTCCTGAACCTCGAGGATGCCGCCGCGTTCCTGCGCGCCTTGGGTGGCCAGGACGCAACGTTCACCTTCCAGACCTTCGACGACACGCCGGCGAAGCGGCGCACGCTCGCGCGCATCCTCCACGGGTCCTTCCGCGAGCACCGCGACGCGCTCGCGCGCCTGAACGGCCAGGGCGCGGGCGTCTTCGTGGCGGTGCAGATAACGAACGGCTGTGGGCGTCGGACGGAAGACATCGTGCGGCTCCGGGCGCTCTTCATCGACTGCGACGTGGGCGAGCTCGCGTGCGGCCCGGAGCCCGCCGCCTCCATCGTGGTCTGGTCGGTGCGCGGGGCGCACTGCTACTGGCTGCTGGATGACAACCCGCCGCTCGATCAGTTCCGCGCGGCGCAGCAGCGGCTCGCGCTCAAGTACGGCACCGACCCGGCCGTGTGCGACCTCGCGCGCGTCATGCGCGTGCCGGGGTTCGTGCATGCGCGTGGGAAGCCGTCGCGGGTGCGACTGGCGGTCGCGTACCCAGAGTGCCGCTACGCGCTCGCGGACGTCCTGCACACGTGCCCGGAGCTCCCGCGCGGCGTCGACGACGTGGCCCAAGCCGCCTCGTACGGCTCGGTGCGAGCGTTCGCCGCCTGGGCAGCCTGCAAGGAGGTCGTGGTCGGGCGCAGGAACACCACGGCCTACACCATCGCGGCCGAGGGGTTTCGCCGCGGGTTCGCGGCGTCCGACGTCGAGCGCGTGGTGAGCACCTTCTGCTGGCGGGCGGGGATTCCAGCCGAGACACCGAGTGTCATGCGCTCAGCGGCGCGCCGTACCCGCCGAGACCCCGCCTGAGCAGTGCACGTGGCCGCTGGAATGACCACTTGCCAACGTCGCACGTCATGACGGCACGCAGTACGTTCCGGACGGACGTACAATTGTCGCCGGTCCAGTCGCACCCACAGCACGAGGCGATCGAATGTTCGGAACCATTAAGGGCGTGGTCCGCACCGCCATTTTGTCAGACCGTCGGACGAGATATGCACGCGTTATCGCGCTCTTTGCACACGCGCTGACACTCACTGGTGGTGTGCTCGCGTTCGCCGCAGTGGCTGCCGCTGCGGATCGGCGATTTCGCGACACGTTTCGCTTTTTGTTCGTCGCCCTGTGCATCGACGCTGTGGACGGTACGCTCGCTCGTCGCCTCGACGTGTCGATGCACTGGCCTCGAGTCGATGGCGAGCGCCTTGACGCGCTCATCGACTTCGTAACGATGGTTATTACGCCGGCGCTCGTGGCTCTGCTAGCAGGCGTCCTTCCGAACCCTGCGCCCGCTTGGGCTGGTGTGATGATCGTCGCGAGCCTCGTGCGGTTCTCGCGACGGGAAACAAAGAGCGGTGGTCACTTTCACTTTCTTCCGAGCTGCTGGTACGCACTCGTCTTCTATGCGTTGTACTTACCACTGTCACCGACGGTGGTAGGAGCGTGCATCGTTGTCGCGGTCGCCGCGATGTTCACGCCCGGGCACTACGCACATCCCGCTCTCCACGAGACACGGTTGCTGCACATCGTGATTGGCGTGCCGTCGCTCCTGATCGTTGCGTCCGTTCTGATGGGCTATTTGGCGAACTGGCCGTGGCTTGCGTTCTCGCTCGGGTACGTTGCGTTCTATGTCGGTCAAGCGTTCTGGTTAACACTCCGCGCCGCGTCGCTGACCGATGCACCGATGTCGCCGCTTCGGCGCCTCATTGCCGCGATAATTGGGAATTATCCGCGGCCGAGCTTCGCACGATGACGCGCTACGCCGGACCAATCGCACCGCGCGTCGAGTGGGATCTCACCGGCATCGACGGAACGGCATTTGAGGAGCTGATCGCCGAGCATCTCCAAGACTTCTTCCATGACCGACGCGACGTCGTCACCGTGGAGCGCACGCCACCCTCGGGCGATCACGGCCGCGACATCATCGTCATGGCACAGCAGACGATCACGTTGTTCGGAATCGAGATTCCTGAACGCGCTGATCGGCCGACGAAGATCTACGTCGAGTGCAAGAAGCGGACGGGGGATCGCCTCGATACGGAGTTCTTCTTCGACTTCTCTCAGTTTGCCGACACGGGCGCACCTGACTACTACTTCCTCGTCACCACAGCGTCGCTCTCGCCGAACGTCCACTTCAAGGCCGTGCATGAATGCGGCGCGAAGGGCGCCAAGTTCCGGCTCATCGACGGTGTACTGCTCGCCGAGTACGTCGCGCAGCACGAGATCCCGATCCCGCTCCGGTCGCCAGTCACCCTTCCGAAGGACATCCTGGTCGAGTACCAACCGGTCCCGTACTACCGCCAGGACCGCCGGATCGACGTGTACGTTGTGCTCTGGAACTACGCATCGGTACCAAGGTCGTTCCACGTCTACCTGTCGACGAACGATGCGTGGCACATCATCGACGGCGCTGCCGACGTTGATCGCATCGTCGAGCCGCGCAACGCCCTCGTGCTGCAACTCATCGCGCAGCGACGCACGCTCGACCATGTGGAGGCCGACCTCGAGATCGCAGTCACGATTGAGAATGAGCGACGCACGATCCGTGTCTCCGCCCCGCACGTAGAACTTGCCTTCGTCCCGACGCTCGTGGGCACTCAGCACCTCGATGAGAAAGATCACCTCCGCACGGTGATCGACGAGAACGTTGGCCTCACGATCTGCAGCGTCACCGGACGTGCGGGCGTCGGGAAGTCGCGAATCGTGCAGGACGCCCTTGAGCCGCGCCTCGGCAAATCGAAGATCGAGTTGGTACCGGTCCTGTTCGATGCGACCGGTGGGACGGACGAACTGCGCGCCGCGCTCCAGACGTTGAAGATCTCGGAACCGACCGGGATCGACTCCGTCGAAGGACTCCTCGCGCACCTGCTGCAGAACGCTCCTCGGCGCACCCGAAGCCGCGTCATTCTGCTGGAGGATCTGCACCACGCGCGCAAACCGGTGCTCGATCTGCTGAAGCAGTTCGTCATGTTTCCGCCGACCGTGCCGCACCCAGTAACGGTCATTCTGACGGGCCGCAACGACTATACCTTTCCGAACGAGGACTATTTCTCGCTTCTCGACGTGATCGCGGTCGCAGCCCGGCCAAGCGTGGTCCCCGTAGAGTTGCAGCCGCTCTCAGAGCAGGACACGTACACGCTCATTCGCTCCATCCTGCGCGATGCGCCAGAAACGGTAATCACGCGGATCTACAACCTGAGCGAGCACGTCCCGTACTACGTCACCCAGGCGATCGAGTACCTCCTGGAGAGCGGCGTGGCGCACCTCGTACATCGCAGTGAGGTCGGCATCCCGCATTTGGAGAACTTCTCCGCGAAGGAGTACATACCTGACACCGTCGACGCACTGTACGAGCTCCGCCTCAAGGCGCTCGGCGCACTCCCGCATGGAGAAGCGATGCTCGACTTCCTCACGACGCAGTCGTTCTTCGGCGTCGTGGTGTCGCCGGTTGTCAGGGAGGAAGCGCTCGATGCTGACACTGGTGACGACGTCCTGCAGACGTTGATCGCACGGCGGTTCCTCAGCACCCGCCAGGCGGACGGCAGAATGACGTTTGCGCACGAGAACCTGCTCGCGGTCCTGCGTGCCCGAGCGCGTGCCGCCGGCAACCAGGAACGGGCCGGGAAGCTCGTCCTCTCGCGACCGCGACTCTTCGCCCTGCTCACGGATCTTGAACGGGCAGAGGTGCTGTTTCTCGCCCGCGCGTTGCCGGACGCGCTCACACAGTTCCATCGTCTCGTTCGCGACGTGGAGCGGATTACGAACTTCAGCTCCGAAGACCTCGACGTGGAGTATTTCCGCTACATCGATGCTGCGTTTGAGTGCGCCGTGCAGTGCAATGCCGCGACCGATCTCCTTCGCAAGATGCTGCTCGCGAAGGCGTACATGGGCATTCACAATTACCCGCTCAAGATCGGCGTACGCGCGTGCGATACCGCGCTCGAACAGCTCAAGCGCGTCAAATTGCGTCCAGAAGCGCGAAACATTGTTTCGCTTGAACTCAGACAACTGCAGGCGCACGGTCTGCTGAACATGGGCAAGACGATGCGGTCGAGCGGCATCATGCTCGAGCTCGACCAACTCCTGCGGTCGACCGGTGCGGGCGCTGCGGCGCCGGAGCTCGTCTTCGATTTGTACGACCGGCTGCAAGAGGTCTTCAAGAAATGGAACCACGCGGCGCTGGCACGCTGCTACGGGGCATTGGCACGCGAGGTTGTCGACCGGAGCGGGAATCCCCACCTCCGCGCATGCCACGCCATCACCGAGTCCGGCATGGCTTTGTACCGCGATCCCGAGGAAGCGCGGCGGACGGCGCGATGGTCATTCTGCGAATGTAGGAAGCATGGCGCGTATCGGTTGAAGGTGTACACCCGCTTATCGATGTACGTCGCGGAGGCCGTGGCGGATCCCACGCCGCGTACGTGGGAGAAGATCCTCTGGAAAGCGAAGCGCCTCTGGCAGACCGCGGCGCTGAAAAACCTTTCGGACTCGCTCATGCGCGTGCAGCTGCTCGTGGCGACGCTCACGTACCTGACGCGGCCCGACGATCTTCGCGCGATCGCGAGCGCCGAGGAATACGCCCGCGCCGGCATCGACAGTTGCGCCAACTTCGGCAAGGGTCTGTACAGCTGGCTCCTCTACAACCTGCTCGCAGTCTTGGCCGACGCGCGCCGTGGGGAAAAGGAGGAGGTCTGGGAACGGTTCAACTCCGCGCGTCGAGAGCTGGATGCCCAAGGGCTGCTCTTTGTCGGTCGCAAGGACTGCACGTATCCGACTGTGTTCGTGATCAGCAACATCGCGTTCTTTCGCGCCTACTTCGATCGTGAGGATGCCCTTCGCATCCTGGGACAAGTCACGGACTACGAATCCGACCGGACGAAGGAAGCGCGCGAGACGGCGCTCCGCCTCGTGCGATCGAAGTCCCGCCTCTTCTTCCGGGCGCCCCGCGGACTCACGTGCCTCGCCGACCCGAAGCACGGCTATTGGCTGCCGCTCCTTTAGCGAAGCGGCTGTTTGTTCGTCACGAGGAATCGCTCCATGAACAGGTGATCGATCCGCGAGCGCAAGAACGTCGAGACGGCGTCATGCGGCGACTCGACGATTGGTTCGTCCGACAAATTGAAGGATGTGTTCAGGAGCACGGGGAACCCGGTGAGGTTCTCGAACCGTCGCAACAGTGCATGCACGAACGGCTCATCGTCGGAGGACACCGCTTGCACGCGTGCGGTGCCGTCAACGTGCGTGATCGCTCCGAGCTTGCGGCGATAGCGTGCGCGGACGTTCGCCGCGAGGAGCATGTACGGTGAGTCCTGCAGCAGGTCGAAGTACCGCAACTGGTCCTCCGCCGTGACGACTGGAGCGAACGGCCGGAACTCTTCGCGGTACTTCACGCGGCGGTTCAGGTGATCCCGCATCCGTTTCGGCCGCGGGTCGGCAAGGATGCTGCGATGGCACAGCGCTCTTGGACCCGACTCCGACCGCCCACGAAAGCATCCAACGACCTTGCCGTCCGCGATAGCGGTCGCAACACGGTCGATGAGCGTCGCGTCGTCGAGCTCCTCGTACTGCAAGCGGAAGTGCCGAAGCGCGCGCAGAATGTCAGAGCGCCGGTAGGAGAGGCCAAGGTACGGGGAGCGAACGCCGCCTCCCGCTGGCGGCCCAACTGTCTCGACGTAGCCGTGGTACGCGGCACCGATCGCCTGACCGTCGTCGCCCGCAGCGGGCACCACGTGAATGCGTTCGAACCGCGTTCGCTCCAGGATCCGGTGGTTCAAGAGGCAATTGAGAAAGAGCCCTCCACCGAGGCAGAGGTTCTTTGTCGCGCCTGTCGGGTTCACGGCGTTCAGGACGTCAATCACAACCTCCTCCACCACCGCTTGGGCCGTCGCAGCGACATCGGCCCGTCGCTCGCGATAGAAGCGATGGTGTGGGATGGCCGAGGCAGCGAGCACCGCATCGAGCTCGTCGATTACGTCGGGAATCTTCAACGAGAATCCCAGGCCGTTCACCGAAGGCCTTCGGTGAACGATAGGCACGCCGTACGACGCCAGCCCCATCGTCTTCCCTGCTTCGCCGTGCGCGAAGCCGAGCAGGTAGGTGAGTTGCTCGTACTTCCGCCCGAGGCTTACCTCCTTCGCGCGGTCGAGTTCGTGCATGTAGGCGAAGTTGAAGAAGTTGCGACGGGTCGGGTACGTGAGCGGGAAGTCCTGCAGACGCCGCGCGACAACCGTGAGCCCGCGTGCGCGCGTTGCGCGGTAGAGGCTCTCGGCCTCGAGCCGATCGTCCACGATGTCCCCGGAGCCGTCCGCGATGAGCACGAGCGCGTCTTCGAACGGTGATGTGTAGAACGTCGCGAGCGCGTGGCTGTCATGGTGCGAGACTCCCAGCACGGCGATCCTCGGAAGCTCGTAGTGCTCGCGGAACTCAGCTTCGAGTTGGGGTAGGATCTCGGCGATCCGTACGTTCGTGTAGCTGAATGTGACGCTCCGCAGTTCCTCAGGCGTAATCCGCAAGTACTTCAGGAGCGCATCGATCGCGCCGTACGGGAGATCGGGAGACGGCGAGTGCTTGCGTCGATCGATGCGCTCCTGCGCGAGCGCGCCGGCGAGCGCACCGTCCACTACGACGGCGGCGCCACGATCGTGGCCGATGTGCACGCCGAGCGCCATCCTGCGGCGCGTCATGGATAATTCCCAATTATCGGCACGACCCGACGACGAAGCGGCGAACAGGAACACGCGTGAACACGACGGCCCAAGATGCGCCGGGGAAGAGGCAACGACGATGACGCGGCTCGACGGCCACGCCGTCTGTATGGCACTCGCCGAGCTGACGGCGACACCGATCCATCACGGTACCGACCTGGAATTGCTCCGCGACGGCGGCGCGTACTTCCCCGCGCTCCTCGCGTCTGTGCGCCGCGCTGAAGAAACAGTCGCCGTGCAGGTGTACCGCTTCCACGGAGGTGTCACGGCGACGAACTTCGCGGACGCTTTCGCGGACCGCGCGCGTGCAGGCGTTGCTGTGCGCGTGCTGATCGACGACTACGGGACCGGTGGCATGGACCGCGATCTCGCGCGACTTCTCGCCGACGCCGGTGTGAGCGTGCGCACCTACAACCCGATGACCGTCCAAAACGCGCTCCGCCTGAACCAGCGGAACCATCGGAAGCTGATCGCTATCGACGACACGGAGGCGTACATCGGCGGGTTCAACTTGGATGACGTGTTTTCAGGATCGCCTGAACACCCGCCATGGCGCGAGAACGCCGTGCGCATCCGCGGCGCTCTCGTGGAGACGATCGCGGCGAGCATCGACGAAGCGTGGAGTGGCGCCAGAGTGGGAGGAGCGCGCGCGGTCGTTCCCCAATGCGCGTCCTCGTCGCTGCCTCACGCGCAGTTGCTTCTCTCCGATCATGATCACCAGCGACTGAGGCTGGCGCTCCTGCACGTGCTCGCGCGCGCGCGGCATAGCGTCAACGTGAGTAGCGCGTACTTCATCCCGGAGCGCGATATTGCGGCCGCGCTCCAGTCGGCGAGTCGGCGCGGCGTACACGTTCGCGTTCTGACAGCGGGAGCCCACAACAACATCCGAGTTGCGCGCTTGGCGAGCCACGCAGTCTACGGCGAGCTGCTACAGGATGGCGTGCGCATTTTCGAGTACCGACCCGCCATGCTCCACGCGAAGACGGTGACGGTGGACGGGATGTGGTGCACGGTCGGATCCGCGAATCTCGATGCCTGCGGCTTGCGATTCAACCTCGAGTCGCAAATCGCCACCTGCGACGCAGGATTCGTTCGCGCTGTGAGCGATTCGTTCAGCGGCGATCTTCTGAACGCCGACGAAGTGACGGCTGCCGCGTGGCAGCGACGTTCCATCGCACGGCGAGCAGGGGATCATCTCGCACGCCCGCTCCGCTTTGTCCTTTGAGCGGAAGCTGCAGATTCCACGTGGCCCGGCGAGCGGCTGCGAAAGCGGTACTTCGTGAGCAAACATGATGACGCTGCATTCGTTTCCGTCGTCCATCGACGACCACTGCGCACCGCACCACCAGGGCCTGATGTCTCCAATGTCATCGACCGCCGCCGCCCGACGGAGCGCGCACCACGGTGGTCGCACACTTCCGCCGGGTTCCGATGACGGAGCGTATCCGGCGGCGATCCTTGCAGAGCGAAGTGAGATTGCACGGCAACCGGCCGCCCGCACGGGCACCATCTCCCGTTCTTTGAATCCTTACCCACCACCGCATATGCGCAGCGTCAACAAAGTCATCCTCGTCGGACACCTCGCGGCCGACCCGGAGCAGATCGAGGCCAAGACCGGCCGCGTGCGGGTCACGTTCCCGCTCGCCACCCACCGAGACACCACGTCGGACGGCGTGCGGAAGGACGTTACGGACTACCATCGCATCGTCGCCTGGGGCACGCTCGGCGAGATTTGCGCCAAGTACCTTGGCAAGGGCCAGGGCGTCTACGTAGAGGGCACGATCCTCAACCGCGCCTACGAGAAGGACGGCGAGCGCAAGTACATCACCGAGATCGCGCCGAGGAGGTGAACATGCTCACCTGGAAGAAGACGGGGGGCGTGGACACGGTCTCGCGCGACGCCATCGAAGCGTAAGCACTACGGGAGCGTTCGGACCTGCAATCTCCTTCGCTCCATCTTCCCCGCTCCGATCAATTCCGACGATTGCCGGGTGCGATCGGGAAATGATCGTCGCCAGCGATGGACGGTTGCAGCCGTTCTTCGCCGGCGCGAGCGCGCAGGCGAAGCGACCACCGCTCCGGTTCTTTCTCAACTCCATCACCTCTCTTCTATGTCGTACCCCGTGAAGCTCCGCGTCACCGGCGTCGTCGTCGACCGGCCCAAGACCACGTTCACGCGTGGCGGGACGCCACGAGCATCGTTCACCGTCCTCGTGCGTGGTATCACCGCGTCGCGCCGGCACCACGTCGTCGCCTACGGCACCGTCGCGACGTTCTGCGACCGCTACGTCCTGCCGGGCCAGCGGCTGCACGTCGAAGGCACGTCGCTCCCCAAGCAGCGCTTCCCACGCGAGCTCGTGGCACCATACGCATACGAGGCCGTCATCCTCGCGCAGAGCGTGCGTGAGGTGCAGCAGAAGGCCCGCGCGAAGGCCGCGCCGAACCCGGCGCTCGCCGCCGCAGCGACCTGCGAGGCCACGCCGACCGCCGACCCCGCACCGGTGACGAGTCCTGTGGCCGCGCCGCTCGCACTCGCCGCGTAGCACCCGACCGAACAACTGAGGCGATGGATCGAGGCTGCAACCCCATCGCTTCCCTTTCGCCTGTTCCGCCGCGTTCCGATCAACTCGGTGCGAACCACGATCTGATGCTGGCGGCGGACAGACTTCCACCGCGCCAGCTCTCGTATGCGCTCGCGCGCACCGTGCTCTTTGACAACCCGGGAACGCATCCACGCCTCGTAACCACTATTTCCATGGACATCGAGTACTTCATCCTCGACCATCAGACGGGTCACGGCATCGGCTTCGTCACAAACGTCGATGAGACGGAGCAAGGCTTGTTCGGCTCCGTCACGTACTTCGACGACGAGGGGCCGGGCACCTACCAGTGGCTGGGCGGCCTCTCGCTCCTGAAGGGGGAGGATGTCTCGGAGGAGTTCCGGCAGACGGCCGCCTACAGCATGGTGAACCAGCTCGTGCGATGACCGTGCTGCCCAACACCTACTGGATGCGCTTGACCGAAGTGCTCTGCCCGCGCTGCGTCGAGCACGGACGGCACAAGCTCCAGCCGGCCTTCCTCCACGAGCTCACACTCAACGACGGCGAACAGTCCGTGCACGTCCTCTTCTGCTTCGCGAAGCACTGCCGCTGGAACGAGATTCGGGCGCAAACCGGGCCGGGCCACGAGCAGGTGCTGACGCTCCGGCTGCATCTGGGCCGCCTGAGGCGGCGGTTGTGGCGCGAGCGGCTCGCTGCCGCGTGTGTGGTTGGATCACTCGTGGCGTTCGTCGTCCTCACGACGGTACAGCGCTGACCGAGGTACTCCGGATAGCGGGTTTCGTGGAAGTCGTCCGCTATCCTTCCGCCCCACGAATGGACGCTCGCAGTGAGCTAAGGCGGACGCAGACGTGGAGGTGGATGACGACCGCACGCAGATGCCGTACTTCAGCGATGCAGGGCGCGGTGTGCCGTGTAGAATTCGATCGTGTCCCGGACCGACGAACCGACGTTTGCACGAGCAATGCCTCCGCGCTCAGTTCAGGCCTTCCACCGCCTGTCGAACCCGAATGCTTCCACCGCCGCGAGTCTGCGAGTGGATCACCCGATCTATCTCGACTATCACGCGACGACCCCCACCGATCCGCGGGTCATCGATGCGATGCTTCCGTGGCTGCGCGATCACGTCGGCAATCCGCACTCGCACACGCACGCGGCGGGACGCGCGGCGAGTGAGGCCATTGAAGCCGCGCGCGCAGAGATCGCGAGCCTCATCGGCGCCTCTCCGAATGAGATCGTCTTCACATCGGGCGCCACCGAAGCAACGAACCTTGCGCTGCGCGGAGTGATCGCCAAGAAACGTGGACATATCGTCACGACCGCGATCGAACACAGCTGCGTTCGCGAAACGGTCGCGTCGCTTCAGCGCCACGGCGCACCCGCATCGGTCGTCAATGTGGGCGCGGAAGGACTCGTCGAGCCGGCCGAGATCGCCGACGCGATCACAGACCGGACGCGAATCGTGTCCGTCATGCTGGTGAACAACGAGACCGGTGTCGAGCAGCCGCTCGGTGAAATCGCGACTATTTGCCGCGCTGCTGACGTGCTCCTTCATTCGGACGCTGCGCAAGCACTGGGAAAAATGGCAATCGACACGGCGCGACTCGGCGTCGACTTTCTCAGCCTCGCCTCACACAAGGTGTACGGACCGCCAGGCATTGGTGCCCTCTTCTGCCGCGTGTCCGCACGACCTGAGCTGCGTCCTACGTTCACAGGTGGCGGTCAAGAGCGCGGCCTCCGACCGGGGACACTCCCGACCGCGTTGTGCGTCGGTTTCGGCGCGGCGTGCGCGATCCTCGCCCGGGAAGGCGCTACGGAAGCCGAGCGAATTCGTGGGCATCGTGACTACCTCCTGCAGCGCCTAGCATCGCTTGTTGACGGGATGCACGTGAACGGCACGCTCGAGCATCGTGTCGCGGGAAACCTCAACGTGGCGTTCGAGGGCATCGACGCAGACGTGCTCCTGGCGCGCTTGCCCGACCTTGCGCTTTCGACGGGATCCGCGTGTGCGTCAGCGGCGTTCGAGCCGTCGCACGTCCTTGTCGCGATGGGTGTACCCCGTGCACTCGTGATGGGATCCCTACGGATGTGTATCGGCCGACAAACCACGCGCGCGGAGGTCGAAATCGCTGCTGTGCGGATCGCAGAGGAAGTGCGAAGACTGCGAACAAGCGCGACGCGTGCACAGGGACGACCAGCGATTAGAGGGCGTCGAGCATGACTGCGCGCGTCGCCGACGTGGTGTCCGGGCATGAGTCATTCGCATGCCGGTACGGCTGGCTGCCGAAACTGTATGAGGCCGTTGCAGCGACGCCGACGCTCTTCTCCGATGACGAGGCGGCGATCGTGACCCTGGGCATCGGGAAGAACATGGTCCGGTCGATCCGCTTCTGGGGACACGCATTCGGCCTCCTGCAGACGAACGATGGCCGCCAGCTCGCGCTCACCGCGTTTGCACGGCAGCTGCTCGACCCAGAAGTAGGGCGCGATCCGTATCTCGCGGATACAGCATCACTCTGGCGGCTGCACTGGGTGATCTCAACAACCGCGACGCTTGCTGCTTGGAAAATTGGGTTCAGCGAGATACAGGAGCCCGAAGTCGCGAAGCAGCGGTTTTACGACTTGGTCTATCAGCGGGCCATCGACGCGCGCGGCACGGTCACTGCGACGACCGTAACGCAGCACGTCGAGATCTTCCTCCGATCGTACGATGCAGGTCGCGCCGTAGCGACTGCGGTGCTGGAGGACACGCTGAGCTGTCCGCTGCAGGAGCTCGGCGTGCTCGCCGTCGATACCGCCGCGAGCCCCAGCATCCGCTTCCATCGTGGACCCAAGCCATCGATCGACGTGCCGGCGTTCGCGTTTGCGACCGCCGACTTCTGGCGACGCGTGGCACCCGCGAGTAGGACGCTCTCGCTCCGTGCGCTCATGTTCGAGCGAACGAGTCCCGGCACGATCTTTCGGCTCGACGAGGGCTCGGTCCATCAACTCGCACGCGGACTGTGCGACGCGACGAGCGCATTCGAGCTCCGCGAGGACGGCGCTGGTGGCGTGGACTTCGTCAGCCGCCGCTCCGACCCTGCCGGGACGCTCGAGGAGTGCGCATGGCAGTGAGACCAAACGACCGTCTCGCCGAGCACATCACGATCACGCGCCGGTACGTGCGATCGGTCGACCTAGTACGCGACCTTACGGACGGACGGGCGCTTGAAGGGTACGTCGTCACGCCATCCGTCCACGAGGCGCTGCAGCGAATCCTCCACGGCATCGCACGCGACTCGACCCAGAGAGCGTTCCGCGTCACCGGACCGTACGGCAGCGGGAAGTCGGCGCTCGGCCTTCTCCTTGCGCGTCTTGTCCTCGAGCGCGCTACTAGACGCGGTGCGGCGTTCGAGCTCGTCCGTCGTTCCGGACTTACGGAGGCTGCCACGGCCGTGCCCTCGTACGTGCCGATCGTCCTGAACGGCCAGCACATGCGGTTTGCAGAAGCGTTGCTCGACGCCATCTACGAAGCGGCGTCCGATCGTGCCGGCGTCGCCTCTCCCGCAATCGCGCGCGACGCGGCGGCCCTCCGCCGCCACTCGAACGACACGGCACGCGTGCTCGATCTGCTCGCCCGGTACGCAGAACGGGCTGCAGCGACAAGGAAAGGCGGCGTACTTCTCCTCATCGATGAGATGGGCCGCTACCTCGAGTACGCCGCGCTGAACCGCGCGACCGAGGACGTCGCGATCTTCCAGCGGCTGGCTGAATCCGCGGGGGGGGCGACGAAGGCGCCGCTCGCGGTGGTTGGGCTGCTCCACCACCGATTCGCCGACTACGCAGCCGGATTCGGCGCGTGGGTCGAAGCAGAGTGGGCACGCTCAGCCGAACGGTACGAGGACGTGCCGCTCGTCGAATCGACGGACGAAGCGGCCTTCCTGCTAGCGGAGGCGCTCACCCATACGCCTGCGAGCGTCCGGAAGGTGACGACCCACGCGCGGCGTCTCTACGGCGAGGGGGCGAAGCGCGGCGTCTTCGGCGCGCACACAACGCTCACCACAGTAGCGCCGCAGCTGTATCCGCTGCACCCGTCCGTGGTCGCGTGCCTCGCGCAGCACGCGCGACGGTTCGGTCAGAACGGCCGGTCGATCTTCAGCTTCTTGCAATCATACGAGCCATTCGGGTTCCAGCGATTCGTGGAATCGACATCGCTCGACCCGACGCGGTGGTACCGCCTGCCGGATCTCTTCGACTACCTCGCCGCGCAGCAATCACCGCAGGCCGAGAGCCGCGACCGCCGCTGGACGCTCGTCATCGACACGCTCCAAACGACGGTCGATCTCAAAGCGGTGGACGCTGAGGTGCTGAAGTGCGTCGGCCTCTTCGCCGCGCTTGAGCCGATGGCGGGGCTGAAGGCTGACGCGGACACACTCGCGTGGTGCATTGGTGCGCCGCTCGGGGAAGTCGAACAGGCGCTCGCCCGGCTGGTGCGCCGCAACCTCCTGTATCGCCGCGCGCACCGCGGTGACTACAGTCCATGGGCGAGCACCAACGTCGACCTCGCCACGTGGGTTGAGGAAGCAATGATCCGGGTCCCGCCAGTCCAACGGCTGGACGCAGTGCTCGCATCGCTTCCCGCTGCGCGACCGCTCATCGCGCACCGTCACTACCACGCGACTGGAACCCTCCGCGCCTTCGCGGTGCACGTCTGGAATCGCCCGGCGCCGTTGGCGATTCCGACCGATCCGGGCGGCGAGTGCGATGGCACGATTGTCGTCGTGCCCGCGTATCCGGACGAGCGAGTCGACGTGGTTCACGCGGGGGTACGGGCGGCGTCGCAGACCGCCGATGCCCGCACCGTCTTCTGCATTCGACGTATAACGCCCGCAGACCTTGCGTGCGCGCACGACCTTTCGGTCTGGCGCTGGATTCAAGCGGAGTGCGGCGAATTGCGCGGCGACGATCTCGCTCGACGCGAAGTCCGCCGTCGGGTGTCAGCCGCGGAAGATGCGCTCGCGGCGCGGCTCCGACCGTTCTGCACGCCGAGTGCGGGCGACGGAACGGACGCTGTGTGGCTGCACGACGGTGGTTTACACGGTTTCACTCGTTCCGCCGACGTCAGCGAGTTCCTTTCCACCATCTGTGACAATGCGTACGCGGCAGCGCCGATACTCAAGAACGAACTCATTAATCGATCGACACTCTCCTCGGCCGCAGCGAGTGCGCGGATGCGCCTGTTGGAGCTGATGGCGGAGGACAGCACGCGCGAGCACTTGGGGCTCGTGGGCGCACCGCCCGAGCGCACAATGTATCTCTCGATGTTCCGCGCATCGGGCATGCACCAGGAGATCGCGCCCGGAACGTGGCGCTTCGCGCCGCCGGATCCAGATCCGCTCCGGTGGCGGCCGGTGTGGGACGCGATTGGGACGCATCTCATCGCGTACGGCACCTGCTCGTTCGAAGAGCTCCTTGCCTACCTGAGCGCGCCACCGTTCGGACTGCGCGCCGGGCCAGCGCTCCTCGTCATCGCGGCCTTCATGCTTCACCACGCCGATACGGTAGCGTTCATGGAGCGCGGCAGCTTCCAGCCGTCGGTTACTGGCGCACACTTCATGCGGCTTGCTAAAACGCCTGCGCACTTCGCCCTTCGGTACGTTGGCCAAGCGTCGTCCACGCGGGCACTCTTGCAAGCGCTCGTTGCGAACCTCGTAATCTGGCGGGACGGGACGCGCCCGATAGCCGCTGTCAAGCCTGTGACCGAGGCGCTCTATACTTGGTGGAACGCGCTGCCCGACTACACGCGCGACGCTGCACGCGTCTCCGCGGCCGCGGATGCGGTGCGCGTTGCCCTGAAGCGCGCCCGTGAGCCAATTCAACTGCTGTACGACGACCTCCCGATCGCGTGCGGCCTGGACGCCATACCGACCGATTCTGCGAAGGCGTACAACCCGCGTGGGTTCGTGGCGCGCCTCAACGCGGCGCTCCAGGAACTGCTCGACGCGCGACCGCAGCTGCAGCGGAGCGCAGCCACCGCCATCCTCGACGCGTTCGGCGTTCCGGCGATCGACGTGCTTCGCGCCGAGATTCAGCGGGACCACGTGCCGTACCGCGAGCATCTCACCGATGTCCGGCTGCGCGCGTTCGTCGATCGGACCGCGAGCGATCTTTCGGATGACAAGTGGCTCGACAGCATCGCGAGCCTGATTGTCGGGCGCCGGCTCGACGCATGGAACGCAACGAGCCTCGATCACTTCACCTTCGAGATTCGATCGCTCGCGCGGCAACTCACGCGGTGGGTCGTGATCGCGCACGCCACGGTTGGCGTGGCTGTACCGCTCTCGGCGCCGGTCGCGAGCATCTACGTTACGGACCTAAACGGCCACGAGGAAACCCTGCTCGTCCGCAGTGGGCGATCGCACGCGTTGAATGATCGCCTCCGTCAGATTCGTGCCCTGCTCGCGGACCGCGCCGACGCGCGCGATATTCTCGGACAGCTGCTCATCGAGTACGCTGCTGCTGAGAAAGATCGGGAGCGCCTTGCAAATGAATGACGAACCGGGGCCACGGCACATCCTCAGTCTGTCGGGGGGGAAGGACAGCGCCGCGCTCGCGATCTACATGCGCGAGCGTGTGGCGGAGATGGAGTACGTCTTCAATGACACCGGAAAGGAGCTTCCGGAGACGTATGACTACCTCGCGCGTCTCGAGGACTTCCTCGGACGCCCAGTCATCCGGCTGAACGCCGACCTCGGCTTCGACCACTGGTACGAGGTGTACGGCGGCATGATTCCGTCGAATCACCGCCGGTGGTGCACGAAGATGCTGAAGCTCAAGCCATTCGAAGACTTCGTCGGCGAGGACGTGGTTTTCAACTACATCGGTCTCCGAGCCGACGAAGACCGGGCTGGCTACATCAGCCACAAGCCGAATATCACGCCGATCTACCCCTTTCGCGACGACGGCCTGAAGCTCGCGGACGTTGAGGAGATCCTCCGGACCTCGGGAGTCGGCATGCCGCCGTACACGGAGTGGGGCCGGACCCGATCCGGATGCTTCTTCTGCTTCTACCAGCAGAAGATCGAGTGGGTTCACCTGAAGGCGCAGCACCCGGATCTGTTCGAGGAAGCGAAGACGTACGAGCGGCCGTACCCGGGCAGCGGCAACGTCTTCACATGGACGAGCGGCGAGAGCTTAGAAGAGCTGGAGCGGCCTGAGCGCCAGCAGGCGATCCGCGACGAGCACGCGCGGCGCGCCCGCGCCCAGGCCATACGGGGAGAGAATCTCACGTTAGCAGAGGTCTTCGCCCGCCGCACCGAGACGTCCGACGCGGATGAGGCGTGCCTGATCTGCACGCTGTAGGCGGGTCTACTCGGAATGGCTTTTCGGATCGCGGCCCGGACGCTGCTCGAACTCGGCGCGGAGCTGATCGGCTCCGATGCCGCAGCTGTGTTCGAACTCGTGAAGAACGCGGTCGATGCGCGCTCCCCGGTCGTGCGCATTACGGTGCAGTCGGTCCTCCCGCACTCGCGCTACCAGCAGGCGCTCGAGCTGCTCGCGGCGAAGGAGCCGGCGCTCGACGGCCTTCGCGAGCTCCTCCCCGGCTGGATCGTCGACGAGGTGCCTCCTGAAGCCCGTCGCCGGTTCCTGCGCCGGATCGTGGATGCGGGTGACGACGTCGACGCCGTTCGCGGCGCGCTCGACGCCGCATACGACGCCGAGAACTTCATTGAGATCAGCGACGACGGCGACGGGATGTCGCTTCGCGAGCTCGATGACGTCTATCTGACGATCGGGACGCGGTCGCGTCGGCACGAGAAGGAGACGTGGAACGGAGGCACTGAACCTGGTCGCGTCCTCCTCGGCGACAAGGGTGTGGGCCGCCTCTCGACGATGCGCCTCGGCGAGGTGCTCCATGTCCAGACGTCACGTACCGGTGAGGCGCACTGGAACGTGCTCGATATCGACTGGCGGCAGTTCAGCCACAGCTCGGACGCGCTCCTCGAAGAGATCCCGGTCGCGCCGAAGCGTGGCCGGCGCAAGGATGATGCTGCCTCCAGTGGTACGACGATCCGCATCTCGCACCTACGGAGCGACTGGCACCGAGGGAAGGTCGGCGCGCTCCTTCGAACGGAGTTCGCGCGGATGGTCGACCCGTTCGACCGCCGGCGCGCCAACCGACTGTTCCGCATCATGTACAACGGCGAGCGACTTACGCTGCCGCAAATGGCGGCACGGTTGTTCGAAGTCGCCCACGCGATCGTGACGTGTCGGCTCGGATACGACGCTGAAGGGCATGCGCACCTGACCGGCGATTTCGACTACCGCCTCCACACGCTGAAGAAGAAGCCGGTATCCCTCTCGGAAGTCGAACTCCTCTCCGTCACGAAAGCGACGTCGCCGAGCGTGCTTCGGTCGCTCGGACCCTTCCACCTCGAGTTCCTCTGGTTCAACCGGAAGCACCTCACGGCGATCGAGGGACTCGGGACCCGGAACGACGTGCTGGACCTCGTGCGGCAGTGGGGAGGCGGCCTCATGGTGTTCCGGGACCAGTTCCGAATCCAGCCGTACGGCGGCCCCGATGACGATTGGCTGGAACTCGACAAACGGGCGTTCGGCCGGCGCGGGTACAAGCTCAATCGGCAGCAGATCATCGGGCGCGTCAACCTCACATGGCGCAACCGCCACCTTACGGAGCAGACGAACCGCGAGGGACTCGTCGACAACGATCACAAGGCGGCGTTTGTGTTCATCCTTCAACGAATCCTCGAAGACTTCAAGGCCTTCAGCGACGATATCGAAGAGGAACTCAAACGCGAGGAACTCACGTCGTTGGAGGTTCTGAAAGAACGCGTGCTAACAGCGAAGACCGAAGTGCAGAGGCGGATCCGGCAGATCGCTGCCGACGCGCCCGAGCAGGCTAAACCGCTTCGCGAAGTGGAGCGGCTCGTCCAGCAGCTCACCGCGCAAATCGACGGCGTCGACGAGATCGTGGAGGACTACAAAGACGAGCGGCGGAAGTTCGTCCACCTCGCAGGCCTCGGGCTGATGGTAGAGCTCATCCTCCACGAACTTGGTCGCGCCACGACGAACACGCTCGGTACCCTCGAGAGCGTTGACGCGTACGCACTGCCGGGACGCTTGCCCGCCGTCTTCGACACGCTCGCGACGCAACTAAAGACACTGCAGAAGCGGATCCAGACGCTCGACCCGCTGAGTACCGCGCGCCGGCAGGTCAAAGAGACGTTCGCTGTCCGCGACGTCGTGGAGCAGATCGTCGACGCGCGCGCTACCCAGGCGGCGCGGCATCGGGTCGACGTCCGCATCGATGCGGATTCGGACAAGCCGTGGCGCATTCGTGCCGTAAAGGGCATGCTCATCCAGATCCTCGAGAATCTCCTCGCGAACTCGTTCTACTGGCTGAAGTACCAACGCGTCGCACAACCCGGATTCCGGCCTCGGATCACCATCACGCTTGATGGCGAGCACCAGACGATCGCAATCACCGACAACGGCCCAGGCGTACCTCCGTCGCGCGCGGATGAGATCTTCCTTCCTTTTGTAACCTTGAAGCCTCCTGGCGAAGGCAGCGGGTTGGGCCTATACATCGCGCGGGAGCTCAGCGACTACCACGGGTGGAAGCTAACGCTCTCGCGTGCCGGCCGTGGCCACGGTGTTGCGCTCCACACCTTCGTCCTCGACATCGCGCCTCACACGTCCCATGGTTAATTTCCTCATCGAAGCGGCACACACGGGGAAGGTGCAGCGACTCGCAATCGTGGACGATGCATACGATCCGCCGCGACCGGCGGAAATCTCGGAGAACGCATTTAACCAGTTTGTGCAGGCATTTGAAGACGTGCCCGCGGTTCGCAACGATCTCAACGCAGTCGTCTCGGACGACACGCTCGATGACTACGAGCGGTTCACGACGGACGTCATGCGCGTGCGTCGCCTATGGGACCTTCATCTTGGCATCGTAGAGGGCGTGGCGGTCGCGGCAGAGACGCGTGATGCGTTGCAGCGCCTCTTCGACGACGTAAGCCTCGATCGGCAGAGTAAGCTCGCGCAACTCCGGCCGCTTGAGGAGCTCTTAGAAGCGGTCGCGCCGCCTGTTCTGCGCTTCGCCTCTGATACGCCGGCGGAACGCGTCGCAAGCGCCGATGTCGTGTTCCTCGACCTCTACCTCTCCGACGCTGTTCCCTTTGCCGCCAGCGGCGCGACACCAGTCGGCGTCTACGACGCGGCGCGCGAGCGCGCGATCGACTACCTCCGCCAAGTCCGCGAGGTGGCGAACGCGGATCCTACCCACACAGCGCCGGCGTTCGTGCTCATCTCCTCGCAAGGGAGTCAGGCTGTGGCGGAGGACTTCCGGGATTCGGCGAAGCAGCTCGCCGTCCGATTCCGCTTCATCTCGAAACAGGCCCTCGCGACGAACGAGCCGCACGAGCTGCTCGCGATCGGCGACATCTTCCGAACGTGCGCAGCATCAGCGTTCCTCGAACCGATCCAGCAGTCCTGGCCGACCGTACTCAAGGAGGCCAGCGCATGGGTCGAGGAGCGACTGCGGAACCTCACGATTGCGGACTTCGGAAGGCTCTACCATCTGAGCCTCCAGAACGAGGGGCAGGCCCTCGATGACTACGTGAAGGAACTGAGCGCGGCTGCGCTCGCCGAGCGCGTCGCACACGCCTACGGCGCGCCGTCGGCGGGCGGTGGCGAAAAGCCGTTCGCTGGCTTGGCCGCGTACTTTGAGCCGCCGTCGAACGCCTTCGCTGAACTGTACGCTGCAGGTCGCATCTCCACTGCGCCACGATCTGAGAACCCTTTACCGCAGCACGGTGACGTTTATCTCGTCGGACGGCGACTTAAGAGCAGGCCACTCGTCGGCAGGGAGCTCATCGCCGTAATGTCCGGCGCATGCGATCTAATCGACCGCGATGGTACGGGGCCGAAAGCTGAAGCCGCGATGCTCCTCCACGGAACGGTTCGACCGCCGATGTTTCCCAACGACGCCCCGCAGATCCTCGCGATGGATGGGCGGTACTACGAGATTGAGTGGCGCTTCACGCGTCCCGACGGCATGCCGCCGCGCACGATCCAGCGGCGCGAGCGCCAGAAGCGCTTGACGTGGATCGGGCGGTTGAAGGGTGAGCACTTCTTGGCGCTTCAAGAGACGTACTTCGGGACCGTCGGTCGGATCGGCCTACTCAAGTCGCCACGCGTCGTGGAGCCGCTCGCTGGCGAGATCTCGGCGCTCGCGGGAACGGCACGCGCGGTGCTCGCGTCCTTCGGCGCGGACCGCAGCTACGCGTACCTCGTCGAGCCGAAGACCTCGTTCGAGAAGCAGCACATCGTCTTCACCGGGCCCTTCGTTCAGTACTTCTGGCAGCAGCTCGCCACAGCGGCGGAGAGCACGGCGGTCGCAGAGATCGTGCGCACGAAAGCGAAGGGCATCATGGAGCGTCGCGACCGAGTGCTGCGCCTGATCGAAGCGCAGAACGCGAAGAGTCACAGCATCCAGAACTATCTCACGGTGGAACTCCACGAAACGAACGACCAGCCCGTGAAGGAAACGGTTGCTGGCGTGGTCGTCGTGCGGCTGTGGAGCGAGTGATCGCAGTGCAGTCATGGCGCATCACCGGTAGATCCCCAGGCGCCGCTCTTCCGCGACCTGCGCGTTCCACATCGTTCTGAGGTGTTCGACGTCCGCCCCCTCGCGCCGAAGTTGCTCCAGGAAACGCTCGGTCCGCGTAAGCGGGCCGGTCACGGAACTCGTGGGCATCTTCGTAGCTTCGCGCGCCGCGGCGCGGTCCATCTTCGCCCCGTGTGCGGCGGCGCTCCACGCGCCTGTGCGCCGCGCGATCTCGTCGAGCAAGTGGAGGCGAAGATCCACCATAAGCCGCCCAAACGCGTCTTCGTGCAAGCCGACGATCGGTTCGTCCTGGCGGACGACGCGGCGCCCGTCGCGCGGAACCTTGCGTTCGCCAGCTTTGTACCTTCGGGACAACGAGATGTTTCGCCACGTGCAGAACACGTCGAACGGGATCACGCCTACCTCCGCGTTGGCACCGGATGATGGGACAAGGTCCACGTACTTCTCGCCGTCCGCGTCGACGAGGTGCAGCGGCTCAAGCGCGATAAACCGCCACTCCAACGCGTCGCGCTCGCCGTAAAACGCACCCGTGCATCCGACGGGCTGCGCCGGCTGAAAGAGCGGGAGTCCATCGCCAGGTCGGCGAAAGATGCCCCGTCGGCGTCGCTGTCGCGCCGTCCGAAATGCCGGATCCCGGCACTCGCGTACCAAGTCGGACAACCGCGTGATCGCGCGCTCGACCACGTGCGTGCGAGCTGTTGCGGCCAGCGTTAGGCCGAGCTCATTTCTTGTGCGTTCAGCATCGAGAATGGCGTGCCCGTCCGGATCGGCAAACAACTGCGCGTAGCAGCGGGCGAGTGCCTTCGATGTGACCTCGCACACGTGCGCGCGTCGCGCGCGCACGGCCGGGTCGCGCCGATCGGCGGTCGCGAGGAGCACGTCGCGGAGCACATCTGGGTCGCTCTCGATCGTATCCACGAGCGCGTGCGCGAAAACGGCCGCGTTCCCGGTCGGCTCGGCCGCATACCGACCGAGGAGGGCGGCGGTCGGCCCCCCGCTGCTGACTGCCGGCGTCGTGCGCGGGAGTGTCAGGCGGTAGCTGTCAACCGCCGTTCGATCGCCCTGTGTGCCATTGCGTCGCGCGGTCGAGATGGAACGCCGCGCGCTCATCTTACGGCCCCTACGAGGGCCGTCGCCGCTGAGTCGCGTCCGGCGACGTCCCGCGGCGTGGGATGAAACCGCACCGTCCACATCCCGCCGCTGAGCTGGACGATGCCGGCGCTCTCCGTCACGTGCAGGTAGGGGCGCGACGGCGTGAGCTCGAGGTCCGTCCCGGCGAGGATGGCCACAGGGACATCTTTACGGCAGGAAGCGGGAGGGGTAACGTACGAATGTTCGCCTGTCATGGGAGGTTAGTTCTCCTTTGGCGGACGGGCCGGCGCGCTGGGGGAATCCCCAGTCAGCCGAAGTGAGACGGTTGTTGCGAACCGTCTCGCTTGAACTGTGCGCGCGAGCCGCCGCGAGTGAATTCGCCCCGTGGGCGTGTTTGCACCATCGGCCGCGCGTGGGCCTTGGCGCATGAGCTGAGGCGAACGCGAAGAACACGAGGCGAACATTAGGGACGACGCGGAAAACGAGCGGCCGCCTGCACCGGACTCCGCGGCCGCAGCGGACGCCATACGGGACTTCCGCCGGCGGTTCCGCGACATGAAGCGGCGCAAGAAGGCAGGCGCCTACGAGGCGCTCACGGACCAGCTCGTCGAAGACGTCGCCCAGTGGATCGAGCGGGGTCGTCAGACGGCGCACCCACGCGCGTGGTCGAGGGAAGGTCTGCAGACGCTCCTCGGTGAATCGCCCGAGAACGTGCGCATGACGCTGAACCGCTTGCGCGACGATCTCCGCAAGTTCTGCGGGTCGATCGATGCGCCGCGCCCTGTCACCGTGGAAGGGTCCGGTCGCCCCTATCTAGTCGCGGTGTTCGGACCGTGGCACGTCGACCGCGGCGACCACGGCCGGACGGCGATCTACCTCGATGCCCTGGTTGAGCCCGTGCCGTTCGCGGACAGCAGGAGTACTCGGACGTCGCCAGTTGGTCCAACGACCTCGCGCGGTTCTGCGATCCCGCCGCTGATCCGAGATTTCGCTGGTCGCGACGCGGACGTTACTGACGCCGTGCGGGTCGCGTATGCCGCCACCGAGGGGGTCGTGCTCGCGTTTCACGGCATGGGTGGGGTGGGGAAGACATCGATTGCGATCGCCATCGCGCACGGCCTCGCGAACGAGTTTTCAGATTACGCGCTGTTCTCGGCGACGCGCGGCGACAACGCCAGCCCCGCATCGCAAGACAGGATCCTCGGCGATCTCCTCGGGCAGCTCGGCGCGACCGGTGGCGAGACCCTGTTGCCGCAGTTCTACCAAGCCATCGCCGGAAAACGCGGTGTCGTGCTCTTCGACGACATCCAAGATCCGGCCGTGTTCGCACACCTGCGCCCTCCGCCCGGTGCCGTCTTCTTGGTGACGACGCGCGAACGGTTCCACATTGCCGGCGCCGTCTGGTGGAATCTCGCGGTGCTCGAGCCAACGGACGCACGTGCGCTCCTCATTCGGATCACGCAGCGAGAGCCACCTCCCGATGGGAGCGACGCGGCGGCGCAGATAGCCCCGCGGTGTGGCTACCTGCCGCTCGCGATCCGCGCCGCAGGTGCCGTGCTGGAGCAGCATCCCGACGTCTCGTTCGCGGCGTATGCCCGAGAGTTGGAGGACGAGCGCACCCGCCTCGCCGCGCTATCGCTCGCTAGTGATTTAACCCTCGACGTCGCTACGAGTCTCAGCGTGAGTTTCCGCCGTCTCGATCCAGCATCGGCGCAGATGTTTCGCTGCCTCGGCGTGTTTCCTGCGGACTTCTCCGCGGAGGCAGCGTGCGCCGTCGCGGACATCCCGCATCCGCGTGCCCTTCGCAACCTCGTTCGATGTTCGCTGGTCCTGCCCTCTCCGACGACCGATCGCTACCACCTGCACGACCTCGTCCGCCTGTACGCCCGAATGCTCGCCGAGGAAGACACGACGGCGTGGGATGCGGCACGCCGGCACGCCGCCTACTTCGCGGCACGTGCGACGGCCGTGGCGCATGCGAACATCGCTGCATGGCACCGATCGCTCGACGGCTATCACGAGTGGGAATGGCCGAGCGATGATCCCGACGAACAGATCCGCCGAGAGTGTCACGAGGAAGTGCTGCGTGAGCGCGCGAACTTTCTCGCGGCGGTCAAGTGGGCGGCTGTCCCCTCGAAAGACCCCATCGTGCACGAGCTGCTCGTCCAGCTCGTGCATGCGTTTGCCTCATGGCTCCACGATGGCTCACCGTTCAACGATGAGGCGTTCCAGGCGTACGTCTGGGCGGTTCCTCGAAGTCACGACCCGCGCGCCGTGGAGATCGGTTGGGTCCACAATTACCGAAAGGCAAAGCTTTTCAACGATCAGCGGCCATACCAAGAGGCGATCACGTTCTCGGAATCTGCCCCTGCGTACGTTGCGCTGCTTGCGCTGCAGAGTCTCGTGGGGAAGCTGTCCGAGCTCGATATTCGTTCGTACGGACTGTTGTTGCAGCACGAGGTCCAGCTCCGACGGAAGCTGCCGTACCGCGACCTCCGCTACCTCCAGTCCGTTGAGCGCGCCGCTCACTTCTGCGCCGACATCGGTGCATGGGAGCCTGCTGTGAAGTACCACCGCGAGGCGGCGGCGATTCATGCGCACCGGAAGTCGTCGTTGTGGGACCGGCGATGGATGTTGCTTTTCGATGCGCGTCTGGCGATCGCGCACGAGCGATGGGAGGAAGCTATTGCGACGCTGCTTCCCGTGATCAAGGAACGACCGCAAAATCGGGTGGGGGAAAGGGAAATTGGCGCGGAATTTCGAGCGCATCTCGCTCTATGCTACGCCACGACCGGCGATCCCGACGCCGCGCGCTCTGCGCTCGTTGAGATTGGCGGCACGCAGTCGGCGCTGGCGCGCCGGACCGCGATACTCGCGGAGCTGACGCTCGGAGATCTCGAGGGCGCGCGACGGACATTCGATAGTTTCTCGACAGCTGTCTGGCAGCCCGTGCGCGCGCACGCGCGTCTACATAGGGCGTTCGCCGCGCTCGATCTCGTGGATGCTGGCGTGGATGACGACGTCGTGCGAAGTGTTGCTACCGAGGCACAGCAAATCGTCGAGGCGATCACGCAGTACTACGACCTTGAAGAGCCATCGCGCTGGTTTCGGTATGCACCCCCACGGTGATTCTGCTGATACCGAGGATGCCTTCTGCGACGGATCATGACCGGCGCCGAAAGGTGAAGTCCGAGGCCTGCCCCGGAAGGTTGAAGTGAAACCCTCCACCGCGTTCGTGGACGGTGGTTGCCTTCACTGTCTTCGCGGTTGAGTCGAGATCCTGGAGCCAGCACACGATCTGCTCGCCCGCACGCGGCCAATGAAAGGCGATGATACGGAAGGCGTGATTCTCGCTGCCGTACCAGAAGCGGATCTCACCGACGTGCGTTGTACCTTCGCGTCGCAGTATGAGGACGACATCTCGAAAGCCGCGCATGGGCGATGTGCCCGCGTACGTGCCGGAGAAGTCCTCCCCGTTCGTAAGGAAGCTGCCGTCCGCGTTGAACGCCGCGAGGTTGTGCGCGTCCCACTCGCCGGACGTACGGTGGGTCAGCGTAAAGCGCTCGCCCGCGTCGCTCGCAGCCGATCCTCGACCGGGCGCTGTCCAAGAGATGCGGTAACGCCGGTCCGTACCGTTTGCTCGGTCAGCGGCGGTAAGCGCAGAGGACTCGTCCGCGCTGTCGTACTGAAAACCGTCCGGCACCGTGTACGGCGTGCTCGCCTGGAGCGCGACGGCGGCGCGGACGACTGCATCGGGAGGGCCTCCGCTGAGCGCGGATCGCAGCTTGGACTCTCTGCACGCGAACATCAACGGGACAACCACGACGACAAACGCCTGCCGCAGCCGGTGAGGCGCAGAGAGCGACTGCTTTACGGAGCCTTGGACTAGTTGCACACTCCTTGAGTTCCCTAACTCCTCTTTTTGATGAAAAGCGTGACACTGCCGACCATCGACGAAGGCCTGCGCGCGGCGATCGGCGGCCGAGGTGCCATTTCGTACCTCACGAAAGATGAGGTCGAGCAGGTCTTCCGCACTATCTCGCCGGACAACACTCGTGACCAGCTCATGTTCGACCTGATCTATCGCCACGGCCTCCGCCGCCGCGAGGCGACGTTGCTGCGGCTCGAGGACGTGCTTCCGGAAGATCGCATCTGGATTCCACGCCTGAAAGGCGCGGTGCCGGGTACGTACTCGCTACACCCCGTCACACGGAAACTCCTCCGACGGTACCTACAGGAAGAGCGGCGATTCGACGGCTGCCGCTTTCTTCTCCGCGGCCTCCGGCATCGCCCCAACCCTCTTTCCGTCGCGCTCATTTACCAGCTATTTCGCCACTACGCGACGCGCGCCGGGATTTCGGAAGACCGCCGCCACGTGCACGTCCTGCGACACTCGGTCGCGGTGCACATGATGAACGCCGGTTTTGACGCGGCCGACGTACAGGATTGGCTGGGACATCGGTCAATCACGTCGACGCTCGTCTATGCACGGATTACAAACAAGCGGAGGGATCAGAATTATGAGCGAATGGTTCGGTCGAACGACTTTGCGGTTACCGCACCGGAGTAGCGCTTTTCATCAAAAGCGTCAATCGAAATTGATGAGTCGGTCAACGAGCTAAGTCTCCGCGCGAAAGGAGAACGGCGTGGATCCGCCAAGACAAGGAGTGACGGCGACGGTGGGCTAGAGCTCTCGATCGAGACCATAGGGCGGAAAGCCGAAGTAGCGCTCGTGCAGCAGTACAAATACACGGTGGAGCAGCGCGACATCGTTCTCCGTGAATTGGAAGAAGTCGCCGGCAATCCCCGGCTGCTCACCATCGCGGAACGTGTCGGCGACGACGACCATGAACAGCGCGCCGTAGAGGTCGGCGACGCTGATTGTCGTAGCGGCGTGCTGGAGCGACATGCAGGGGTTCATGATCGTGCTCGCCGCGCGGACGATCCGCTGCATGCGTGTTTCGACGACGCGCCGTTTCACGCCTGCTCGTCGCAACGCCGATCGAATCTTTGACTCGATCACAGGGAAATCATCGACCCGAATCATGTCGCCTAAGCCTCCGTGCACCCGCACTCGTCCGCCTCTTCACAGTGCCCCATTCGGGTGCTGCTCGCGTACGTTCTTGCCATTGCCGCAGCGGCAGATGGCCTCCGCCCCGGAACGCGGCGCAGCCGTAGTCTCGGCAGGGCCGTTCGGTTCGCCGCCCTGCTCCAGTGCCACCGCAGCAGGCGGCTGCACGCGCACATGAACCTCCGACGATGGTCGAAGAAGGCATCCGTCATCGCGTCCCCCGCACGGACGCGATCGCGCGCTCCAGTGGCTCCCGATCCTCAGGATCGTGCGTGAGGCAGAACAGCTCCTTCGCCTCGCGTCGCCGGTACCTGCGCCGAGCGTTCCCGACTTTCGGCACGCGGATACCGGAGAGGAACGCGTCGATCTCGCTACCATGGAGCACCGGTTGCCGCGCGAGTTCGACCGCGAGCGCCTCGATTCGCCGCCAGGTCTGCGGGAGCTCGATCAGCGCGCGCGCCTGCTCCTCCGCGTAGTCCGACCACTCGTCGATGAGGCGTTGGTCGGTCTCGATCTGCGATGCCACTGCGAGGATGCCTTCATAGTCCGTGCGTGGCACGAGCCCCCACGCGCCCTCGTAGTGAAACCGCCGCTGCGCGACGAGGCCCGCGTGGAACACGACCATCTCCCGCTCGATTGCGAGCCGCAGCGCATCTGAGCCCACCGGGAAACGGCCGAGCCCCACGTCGCTCGCGAATGTCATCCTGCCTTCGCATACGCGCACGTGCACGCGCACCGCGCCGATGCGCACGCCGAGTTCCCAGGCCGCAACCGCGTGCCCGGCCTCGTGCACCAGGACGTCCGTAAGCGTCACACCCCGTTGCAGACGCGCGATCGTCATCACCAGTCCTCCTGCTGCGCCGCTTCGTAGCCGTTCATGCCCTTCAGCGCCTCGGTGAGCGTCGGCCGGCGCCACACGAGGACGGCGTTCGGCTCGACACCCGGAGTCGGGGGTGTGCGCCAAGACGCGCCAGAGGGCACCACGGTCGCGTCGGTGGTGAGCTCTGCGAGGAACCCAGCGACCGCGGTACCGTCCATCGACCGCACGACGCGCAGCTGTTGCGCGAGGAGTTCTACGCGCGTCCACGTCCGCGGATCGTTGAGGAGCACCCGTGCGCGCTCACGCTGGTACGCGTCCCATGCTGACCGCACGTAGCTGTCGTAGACCATACGCTCCATGAGGTCGTGCGCGAGCGATCCGTCGTCCCAGCCCCACACCTTGTGCGACCACCCGAGCGCGAGCGCTCGACCGACGACGCCGCACTGAACGGTGATGCAGTCGTGCTCGAGCGCGATCCGCGCCTCACGGCTCGCGTTGTCCCGCGCATATGCGAGCGATGCCCACTCCGCCTCGAAGACCCGGTGCCGTCCATCGAAGATGGCGCGCCGGATGGGGATATCGAAGTCCGACGCGACCACCGCGTGCGCCGCCACGTGGATGGCGTCGGCGCGGTGGAACCGTTCTTCTGGCACGTGGTGAATTCGACAGTGCCAGGTAGTACGTTGCGTCCGGCGGCGAAGCTTCCGCGGTGAGCCGATGCGCTCGTACACCACCTGCTCAGCCACGGCGACCACCTTTGCGAAACACGGCGCACACAGCGCGGCGACTGACGGATTGTGCTGCCGGTATCTCGGACCATGTCGCGAAAGGTGGCGGCAACACAGGCGTAGAGGCGACGTTCGTAAAGCGCGTCCCCGAAATTGTCAGGAGCTGTAGGAGAACGCCACGTCGCGTCATTCCGTCGTGCACGGCATGACTCCTTTCAGTGTCTTACAGACGCAAAAAAAGATTCGCTCGTTCGTCTGCATCACCTGTATCACTCCTCCTCGTCCAGTTCTGGGATGCCGTCTTCACCGAGGTGTGGCCGGGGCTCGTGACGCGCGTGGCAATCCGTGCAGATCTGTTGGCCCGGGACGTCACTCACGCGTCCGCAGTACCAGCAGAAGGCGGTACCCCAGTCGTCAGCGCGCGGGACGAACGTGGGGTAGTGACACGCCGCTTGGAAGCCTGGAATTGCTAGCTCAAGCTCATCGGCGTCCACGGCGCTCGCCAGATCGAGGAGGTGTTGTTCAAGCACGTCGCTCGCGTTCAAGCGCGCACGGAACTGCCCGCGGTTCGTTTCCGCGAGGTAGTGCAGGAGCCGGACTTGGTAGACCGGGAGGAACACCGCCAGCTGCTGGACGCGGTTGAGGAGGGGGATCGCGGCGAGCCGATCGGTGGAGCCAAGCGCGCCATCAATCATCCTCGGCGTCCACCGGTCGAGCGCGAGCCGCGCGACGTCATCCCACGGGAGCACGACGTGCTGGCGGTACGTCTCGGGCGCGATCTCTCCAGTGGCGATCGCTGCATCGATTGCCGCTGGTGTGGATCGCGTGAGCCGACGCGTGTCGTCGAAGGAGTAGAACGGCATCCGCTCGATGAAGAGCTCGCGGATCAGCGTGCGATCTGTGACACCCGTAGGAGCCTTGCTGTTGGGGACGGCGGTGGATCTCATGCGTTTCGGCATCGCGTGGCTACCTTCACTCCGGAGGGGCGACATCGCCCACGAGCGATGTCCAAAGTTGAACAATCCGGGTACGACGGGAACCGTCCCGCACTAGGGGCGAACGCAGCAGTGGCTGCTGGGGCGCTACCGGTGGCGCGGCTTGCGGTGGTGCAGGTGAGCGACCGTCCCCACAGGTGCGAGCGTCGTGAAGCACGATGCGCAGAGCGCGAACAAGAGCACAGTAGCCGCCCTTACGTGTCTTAGTGGGGTGCGGAGGTGCCGTGCGTCGTATCGCCATACAGTCGTACCTCACGCGTTCGTGTTGAGCGTCCGGACGGTATTTACGTCCGCGGGCGTGCGCTGCATAGTGAGAGACGCTCGCCCGTCCAACTCATCCCAACGAACGTCTTTGCGGAAAAGCGTTAGAGTCGCCAGCCGTGCGGAGAAGCAGCGCGGAATGGCGGAAGGTCAGCGCGGAGATGAGGACGCAATCAAGTACCTCTCTCGGGAAGAAGTCGAGCGCTTCTTCCGCAAGATCCCCGAGGCACGAACGCGAGATCTGTTGCTCTTTGATCTCGTCTACCGCCATGGCCTACGTCGCAGCGAAGCGGGGCTCCTCAAGCTGGACCACCTCCAGGACGGAAAACTCTGGATTGCGCGTCGAAAGCACGGGTTGTCAGGCGCGTATCCGCTCCACCCGCGAAGTAAGGAACTGCTCGCCCGCTACCTCACGGAACGAACCGAGGGATCGCCGTACCTTCTCCGCAGTCGCCGTCGCGGTGATGAACCGCTATCGGGCGGCGAAGTTAACCGGCTTTTCCACACGTACGCTGCCGCCGCCGGCCTTCCCACCGACCGCCGCCATGTCCACGTGCTGCGGCATTCGATCGGCGTGCATCTCGCGAACGCCAACTGGGACGTCGCGGATGTGCAGGATTGGCTCGGGCATCGCGATATCTCCTCGACGCTCATCTACTTCCGCATCACGAACAAGCGACGCGAGGCCAAGTACCGCGCAGCGCTGGCCTCGCGAGAGATCGCGCGGACAGATGGCGGCTGAGCGGCGCGAACGCACGCTTTTCCGCATTTTCGTCAATGTAAAAACAAGGGTCGACGCACTGTGCGCAGATCGCCGCGCGGCAGCTAGAAAAAATGTCCACGACTCGGTTGACACGACGCACTGGCCAGCATAAGTGACCACGCGGCACGAGCCGTCTGCCCGCCCCGCGGCGGGCAGTGACCTTTAGGGGGTGCTCCGAAGACGCCGATCGCGTCTACCACCCCGCTGCACAGGCGCCGCGTGGGTTAGCGCGGCGCCATTTTGTTTTTCCTATTCGCTGGCACACTTTTCGAATTGGCGCTCGGTAACTAGCCCGTTCTAACCCCCGGGCTCCGGAGCATCCCATGAAGACGCCGGTTCTCTCCCTCCTCTCCGACTCTGGAGAAGGTGTCGCTTCGCGGCGCACTGTTCTTCGGCTCTTTGGTATCGCCGCTATAGGTGCCGCGATCCCGCAGTCGTTGCGCGCAGGCACGTATCCTTGGACAACGTCGTCTGACTACACTCCGTCCGTGTGGAAAGAGAGGATGACGATCTTCGTCCGCGAGGTCGTACCGAACGATGTCGCCCCCGCCGTCCTGCGCTACGTCAGTGGGGCGCGGTGCGTCACGGCCTCCTCGCCGCGGACCTTCAGCGACCAGTTCGCGTCGCCCGTCCGTTTCGTATTGCGTATTGAGCCGATCGCGACACGCTATGAGGATTGCACCTTCGAGATCGACGAGCTGCCGTACTACGATCGGATGAACCCGTGCCGCAGGACGAAAGACCTTAATGCGGCGGAGATCGCACGGCTCGTCGACACCTCGGAGCGCAGGTACTACGGCGTGATCATGTCCCCGTGCAGCGAGCGGCGCGCGCTTACGGCAGACGACCGCCAACTCTACGAACGAACGGCCGCGCGCGAATATCGCGTTGATCCTGCCGCCTACACGCCGCAGTACGTCCGCAACTTCACGAATGGGAAGGACAGCTATCTCGGATTCGGCGTGACGCGAAACGACGGAGCACCGAGTCAGCTGCCGCCGAAGAACGTCTTCCTCTCGAGCTTCGACGTCTCGTAGCCATGTGGAGCGCCATTCGGGGACTTATCAGCCTCCTCGCGGCCGTCGCTGTCGCGGTGTTCACGTACCTGACGTACGTGAACACTCTGCAGGAGCAAGCGCGCCGAAAGGCCGCAACGGTCGAGGTGAGTACGACTGACTCCGGGCCGGCGACCGCAACTGTCACCGTGACGGCTGGCCGTCTCCCGGCGCGCGAAGACGCGCCACCAGTGCGCCGTGTTGCGCCGCCGAGGCCGCAGGCCGTGGAGGCGGAGCGCCCATCAGCGTCGCCGCTCTTCCGCCAGCTGTGGCACCTGCCGCTCTCGAACCGGTACGTGCGGTTGCAGCCCATCGCTGCAACCGAGGGCACGTTCGTCGTCCGCGATGTTACTGGCCCGGTGGAACAGCCGATTGGTTTCGGCACGGTGCGAGGAGATGACGTGCGGATCCAACTCCGCGTCACGAAGCCAGTCGGGGACGGGTCATACGTGACGCGCGACGCGACGCTGCGGCTCACGCTGAGCTCGGATGGTGGCGAGCTCGCCGGCGACTTCCGCGGCGAGGCGGCTGTCGAGCGTGGTCCGGTGTTGTGGCTGGCCTCTACCGCCATGATGCAGACGTCTGTTCGCGGCGAATAACCGAAGCGTCCGTTGGTGCGTGGGGCCATGCAGCGCTGCCGCGTCTCTGCATGTGCGCGGAGCCGGAGTACCTCTCCGTTGCGCCAGCCGCAGTAGATCGTCGCGACGCGCCACGGGCCGTGCCCGCTCGAAACGCGCGTTCACGCCTCACGTCGAAGCACGCGATAATTGAGGATTATCTAATTGTCCCGTGCACCGCTGCGCGTGCTGTACCTTGCGCGCTACGCGCCGCCGAACCCCCCGCCCCCGGCGAAGGAGGCCGGCGTGGCGCCGCAGTACCACCGTGAGATCTACGAGATCCTCGCGCGTCTGCCCCTCGCGCTCGAGACAGCGACCGAGCCCTCGCGCCTCTTCGATGCGACGTTCGCGACCGATTACGTCTTCGGCCTCTACAACAAGGCGCCGTACCGGAATTCGGAGATCTTCGTCTCTGCCGTCTGCGAATACCGTCGTTTTCCATATCTCGGCGCACCGCCGCACGTGCGCGCCGTGGCCGAGGACAAGCACCTCGCGAAGATTGTTGCCGCGCACCTCGGCATCGAAACATCGCCATGGAGAGTCTACCGGCCTGGGGTGAGCGACCGCGCGGCTCCGCCGTTCGCCGGGCCATACATCGTCAAGCCACGCTTCGGCTCCGCATCCGAGCACATCGACGGGCGCTCCGTCGCGTCGTCGTGGCACGAGTGCCTGCCGCTGCTCGGCAACTGCTTCGACCTCGGGCTCGACGCGCTCGTCGAGCGGTTCATTGACGGCGAGAACGTCACGGTGCCCGTCATCGCGACGCCAGAGCCGCGGCCGCTCCCGCCTGTGTCCGCAATCTCCGAAGAGACAGGGAACATCATCACGTACCGCCAGAAGCGCCTGCTCGACGGCGGTCTGCGGCGAGAGCTCGTGGCGTGCCCCGACGTCGCGCGCATCGCGCAAACGACCGCCACGCGACTCCATCAGCACCTCATGCCGCTCGACTACAGCCGCGCCGATTTCCGCTGGGATGCCCGTGAGCGGAAGCTTGTCTTCCTGGAAGTCAACGTCTGCTGCAATCTCGGCTCGCACTCGAGCTTCGTCCTCGCCGCTGGCGCGGCTGGATACACGCAGACCGAGCTCGTGGAGCTACTCCTCCGATCGAGCCTGCTCCGCCAGCAGGTGCAGTGGGAGCATTTCTAGCGGGTTCTGGTACCAGTACGCGAGGAACGCCGGCACCATCAGCTCCCGCAGCGTCTCGTGCGTCACCCCCTCGCGGCGCGCACGCCCGAGCCGCTCGAAAACCGACGCCGGCCGCGATCGGTCGGGGAACGCGAGCGCGCGCTCGTAGTACGCATCCTGCTGCGGGCGCGCGAAGCCGAGCAGCATCGAGAGGATGAACGCGTTGGGGTAGAAGCGCTGCCGCACGCGGTCGACGGCAGCGCTCGCGGCCTCCTCCTCGAGCGTGAGGAGGAGCGCCGCCGCGCCAGCGGTATCGCCGGATGCGGCGAGCGCCACGCACAGGTTGATCCCCGCAAGCGCACGCGGCGTCGCGTTCTCCGCGTTCGTGCGCGCGCGCTTGAGAAACTCGCGTGCGCTCGAGAGGTCACCGCGGAGGAGCGCCACGATACCGAGGTTGTTCAGCACGACGTGGAGGTGAACGGCGCCGTACGTCTGCAGCTGGTCGTGCGCGGCTTCGAAGTCGTCTTGGGCGTCCCCGAGACGGCCGAGGAGGGCGAGGTTGTTCCCGCGGTTCGACCGGCTCGACGCCCAGCCGAACGTGTCGCCCGTCTCCGCGAAGCGCTCCACTGCCCGCGTGAGGAGCGCAAGCGCGTCCTCCGGCTCCATCGCTGCCGCCGCATTGCGAAGCAGGTAGCCGACGTTCGTCGCCCGCTCGACGGATCGCCCATGCGCTTCGTAGACGTCCCGCGCGCCGCGCACGTCGCCATCGTGCAGCTTCCCCGCGATGCTGTACGACAGGAGCAGCACCTGCTCTTCCAGTGACGAGGACGACGTAAGGAGCGCGCCGATGAGGCGCTCGGACGCAGCGTGCTCGCGGCAGCGGTTCAGCGCGATCGCAAGCAGCACCCGGACGAGTCGTTCGCAAGCCCACTCCGCACGTGGCGGCACCTGCAGGAGCGCGCTCGCCTCGCGGTAGCGGCGCGTCGCCATAAGCGCCGCGATGCGCACGATGTAGTCGACGAACGTAAACGTGGCATCGACCGACGGCAGCGTCGCGTTCCGGATGAGCCCCTCGGCAGCGCGGCTGCTCCCCATCGCGAGGGACAGCCGGAGGAGCTCCTGCGCGTGCGCGGGGGTGTCGTCGGGAGCGGCGAGCTTCGACAGGCGGTACAAGAGCGGGAGCACCTCGGCGGGCGCGTGGCGGAGCGACGTCTGCTGCGCTGCGATGTAGTAGTCGTAGAGCGCGACTGCGCACCGCGCCTCCACGACGCGGTCGCTTATCGCAACGGGCGTCGTGTGGAGCGGCCGGACGAGCGCGTCGCCGTCGGGGAGCTCCACCTCCTGCAACTCGCCCGAGGCGACAAGCCGACGCACTTCGGCGTCGACGGCACCCGGAGGTCCGAAGACCGGCGCATGCGGCCGCGTGAGCAGCAGCGTGAGGTCCGAGATCCGGAGGCTCTGCCGCGCCACGGCCAGGTACTGAAGGATCGTTGCTGCGACGGGTGATGCGGGCGGGACACCGGCTAGCGCGGCGTCGTCTCGCAGGCGGCGCGCGATGTAGTAGACGTTCCCGCCGCTCTCCGCGAGTACCCGCGGCGCGTTGGCGGCTGCGACGCGTGACTCTACGAGCGTCGCCCAGCGCTCGACCGCGTCGGCCGAAAGTGGCGGCAGCGACTCGACGCGGACGGTGTAGCCGAGGTGCTCCAGCCGGTGCACCGTCGTCGCGAAGCGGGCGGTCGCGGCGGGGTCGCGGTGGACGTACGCGAGTTCGTAGTGAATGCGCGCCGCGCCACCGGCCGTGCTCGCGAGCAGGTCGTACGAGCCGTCGTCCAAGTCCTGCGCGTTGTCGACGAGCAGGACGACGGGCGTACGGGATGCGATCGCACCCAACGCGCGGGAGAACGCCTCGGCGGGGAGCGACGGGTAGTAGGTCGGGTTCACGGGGAGGTCGGAGAGCTGGAGTGCGCGCTCGGCCGCAGCGCCGACGTACGGAATCGACGACGCGAGCGCGGCGCTGAGCTGACGGACCGGCGACGCGCCGCTCGTGCGGCGCAGGGCCTGTTCAAGCACGGTCCAGTGCTCGCGGTAGTCGTGGCGCAATGCGACGTAGATCGATCCAAAGAGGCTGTTCGCGACGCCGTCGGCCGCGTCCAGGTACAGCACCACGGCGTCGTGACAGCGGAGCTTCCGGAAGTAGCGGAGCCACGCCGTCACGCCCGTCGCTGGCTGCGCGGACCAGAGCCGCACCGTGAGCGGCGACGCCGCCGTCGTGAGGAGCTGCGCGAGCGCGGCCACCTCCCGCTCGCGATTCGCGAACGGTCCGAACGGCGCGTCAGCGCGCATGCGTGATAATCCTCAATTATCGACTCTCGGACGGTATTGAAGCAGTACTTCCGCCAGCGTATTGTACGTGCACCTCCATCCCTCCCGTTGCACGCGCAATGCGATCCCCCGACGATGTTCCCGCACGTTCGCACGAACCCGATGCGCCGTCGACGTCCGCGGCCGCCACGGGGGATGACGCGCGCGTGATCGATGGCATGCTCACGCGGCGGTCGCCCCATATCGTCGAGCGGCTCCTGCAGCAGGGCAGGGTTGCCGACGCCGTGCAGCGTGCGCAGCGAGAGCAACTCCCGGAGGCGTCGGCGATCTTTACCCGTGTATCGCGCCAGTATCTGCGGACCAGTCGCCCTCGGTTGGCGCGCGCGCTTGCCGAAGCCACGGGCTCGCCGCCGCAAGCGGATGTCCTGCGTCTCTACGCCGCGCTGTACCGCGCGGAGGGCGAAGATGACGCCGCGGCGGAATTGGATGCGTGGCTGAACGGCGCATGATGCGTACCGCGGTTCGCCGGTGGTTGCCGCACCACGCGCCAGTAGCCTTCGGTGGCGTCCGATCGTGTCCTCGACCGAGTTCGTCGAGCTCTTCAACGACCGGTAGGGGAACCGCGTGTGCGTCTCATTCCCGGAAAGTCTCGGAGCAAATGCTACTATCGCATGACTCCCTAAAGCCCGGAACGAACCATGCACAAAGTTATTTGTCTTCACGTGTGATAGCACGCGAGGGACGCGATGTCGAGTTCAACAAGGATGGTAGCCATGAGAAGCACACTTCAGCAACTTAACACGCAGATCATGGCGATCTTCGACGAGCAGCGCCTGCAGTTCATTTCCCGCGGTGCGGCAGATGCGGAGTTTGAGTTCGCGTTGGATGTGACTCGCCATGGCGAGGAAACGCCGAGCCAAGACGACAGCAACACCGTCGAGTTCGTCACCGATCACCGCTACTGGGAAGGCGCCTCCCGCTAATCGATGACGGCCGACACCCGCCCAGTCGTGGACCCGGCGTTCGACCACGACTGGGAAGCGGCGCAGCACCACCTCGAGGTCGTCGAGTTCATTCAGCGCGACCTCGCGCTCGAGAAGCCCGACGTCGCTCCGACGCTCACCCGGATCGAACCGAACGCCCTCGCGCAGGGCACGAGCGTGGACGTGGATGTCAGCGGCACGAACCTCGCGCTCGCAACAGCGCTCAAGCTCGCGAGGGGAGCGAACGAGATCATCGCCTCCGACGTGACGAGCGACGCGAGCGTCGTCCGCGGAACGCTCACGATCCCTGATGACGCCACGGTGGGTAAGTGGGACGTCACTGTCGAGACGAGCGACGCGAAGATGGCGAAGCTCGCGGCAGCGTTCGAGGTGACCCCGAAAGCGCCGAGAACGTGGGAGCGCCGGCCCGCTCGCTCCGCACAACCGCTGCAACATAGGAAGGCAAAACATGACCGAACGCACTGTACGAGTTGTTGATCTGTACCACGGTGACCGCGTGTCGAGCTTCGCGAAAGCTGCAGCGGCAGGGGTGTGGGGCGTCATCCACAAAGCGACGACGGGCGCCACGGGCCGCGACGAGAAGTACGCCACACGCCGCGCGCGAGTGCGCGCTGCGGGCCTCCTCTGGGGCGCGTACCACTGGGGCACGCACGCGGACGTGCAGAAGCAGATCGATAACTTTCTACTGATCGCCGACCCTGACGAGGACACGCTCGTCGCGCTCGATTTCGAAGAGACGGCCGGGAACCAGATGACGCTCGCGCAGGCGCGCGATTTCCTCGGCGGCGTCGCGGAGAAGATCGGGCGGAAGCCGGTGCTCTACAGTGGCCACCTCATCAAGGACAGCCTTGGGGGAACGGTCGATCCGTTCTTCGGCGGGCAGCCTCTGGCTCGCGCAGTACGGCGAGATGCCCGTTGTTCAGGCGAGTTGGGCGACATACTGGCTCTGGCAGTACACGGACAGCACGAAGGGCCCCGAGCCGAACACCGTTCCCGGAGTGCCTGGTGATGCAAAGGGAAACCTTGATTCAACATGTATGGTGGTACGAAGACCACATTGGCCGGCGAATGGGCATCATGACGGCCATCGCGCGCCATTCGCGACGCGGCGGCTGGAACGAGGTCGCGCTCGTCGGCAGTCACGTCGACACGACAGCGGCGCCGCTAGCGCGAGGTCGATGAGCAACGCGTCCATTTCGGATCAGACGGACGACTCCTAGGCGCATCCGCGCAGTGCCGAGACGAGACGTACCGCTTCTCGCGCTACCGGCGCGGCACGCTCGCGCCACGGCGGCGTCCTGCGGTGGCTCTAATAAGCGCCACCCGGCCATGCGCCGAAACGCCAACGCGCAGAGAGCCTGTTTCGACGTCACTTCTGCACGGCCTTACCGTGGTCGCGCGTCGACTCGGAAGTCTTTCGTTACTTCAATGACGAGGAGCGCGAGGGCGTACTTGATCTCGGGTTCATGCTCGTCCCGCCACAGGGCTCGATAGGCGCTCACGGTTGCATCTGCGTCCGTTGCCGAAAGCGCCCGTACGTGCGCGCGCGCAACCTCGACAATTGCGGCGCGGCGTGCAGCGTCGCGTGACGCCGTCCGCAGCGTCCCCACGAGCGTCGATCCGCTGAACGCGTCGTGGTCGGCGCGACCTTGCAGCAGGGCGAGCGCGTCAAAGATGACGCGCAGTCGCTCCGCCGTTACACCTGCGCGAAGCCCGTCCGTAGCCGTGCGCTCAAAGAAGTGGAGCACGTCCGCTCCGCGATCTCGGGGTGGCAGATCGACGCCCCAGACGATTCGGGCAAGTGCGGTGACGCTATCGAGTTTCCATCCAGCGGCGAGCCGGCGTCGGCCGGCATCGTCCGTTTGGTCGAACACGACGTTCGGCGATCCGGCGTGTTCGATCGCGGATTCGAAGAGCGTCCGCACCACGTCGCCGTCGCTGAGCCCACGAGCTCCGGCGATTCCCCACAGTTCGATCTCGCGATCGTTCATCAACGCGAGCGGCTCGTTTCCGCGCAGTGACCGAAGCGTCGCTAGAAACGTCGCCCGCGAGGGGCGCGGAAGTCGCCCGGCGCTCCACGCGACGGGCTTTAACGCATCCATTGCGACGTCTAGATCGTTCCTGCCGATCGCAGCGCGCGCGAAACCGAGGAACCCCTCCGCGATCGCTGGGTCGAGCGGCTGTGCTTCGGCGACGGCCGTGAGCCATTCCGCGGTGGATACGACCGCCGCCTTCGTGTCGGCGTACGAGTGACCGAAGCCGTAAATGCCAAGGATCCACGCAGCATCGCTCGCGGGAAGGGCACCGTCACGCGCGAGCGCGGCGAGTGCGCCACGACCTTGATCAGAGGAGGCGCGGGTGTGTGCCCACGCGCTGACGGCCAGGGGCGCCCCATGCGTGCCGAGTCGTGCTAGCGCCGGGATCGCCCAGTCGCCGCAGGCAGAGGCATCAACCTCGAACAGCGTACGGATCTCAGCGGCGGTCGGCACCGCCGCACGCCGCAGTTGACGCATAGCGACTGCTTCCGCGAGGTCGCCCAGCGCGTCGCGCTCAAGGCGTGTCGGTCGCACGTCGTAAACACGCGCGATCCGCCGCGCCGTGAGCGGCTCGTGCGCACCGAGCGTTGCACGGTACTTCGCGTCCGTGTACGCGTGCAGCGCGTGGAAGTTCTCGATCAACCGGTGGACATGGGCGAACGTCACGTCGTCGCTCGCGCGCGCGGTCAGCGCGAGATCACGAATCCACGCCGCGTGCTGCTCGGGGGTGGTCGTCTCTGCGAACAGCTCGGCACGCTCCGCGATATCTGACGGTAGTGGCAGCGCGCCTCGGCAGGGCAAGCCGAAGTCATGCTCGCGCCACTGGCGTTTCCACGCCTCCGAAATCGTCCCGTCGTCGCGAAGGAGCGCGCGCTCTGCAGCGAGCTGCGTTGCCTGCGACGTGGTCACGGTCGGCAGGCCGAAGCGGCCGGTTGCGAGTAGTGCGCTGGGAAGACTAGGATCATCCACCCGCGTGCGCCACTGCAGCGCAGCGTCCTCCGTCAACCATGACCGCACTGGATCGATCCACCGGCGCAACCCCTGGCGGTTTTGTCCGAACCACGGGTATACCCCGCGCTCGTCTTGAATGCTCGCGACCACCGTCGGATCAACATCCGGCGAGGTGAGGTCTGAACGCTGGATCGCGGTCTCCACGCGCTGCGCCCATGGCCCCACGTTCAGCGGTGACAGCCACTTCGGTCCGGCGCGGAGTTCGACAAAGCCGGATGCGTTGATCGCCGGTCGCCACGTCGTCGCAAAGATTGCGAGCATCAGCGCGAGTGCGGTGGCGGCGACCACGACGAGAATCTGGCGCGTCCGACGAACGAGCGCCTGTCGTGTCGTGAGCGATGCGCGCGACCGTGCGCGACCACGCGGCAGGAGAAGCGATGCACTCGCGACGCTCGCCCAGATCGGCTCTTGCACCGCGCCTGCCTTCAACGCGTACGCGTGGCGGGTCACATAGTCGGCGACGAACGGGCAGAGTTCCGCCAGCACGTCGACCGTCGGCCGCATCGGCGCCCCCTCCGCGCTCAAGGCGCGCACGATCGCATCCGCGAAGAGCGTTCGCGCGAGCAGCGGATCCTCCCAACTGCGCTGATTCCCACGCGCGGAGGCCACGACGCCTGCGACCATCGCGTCATCACGCAGGAGCGCGAGCGCTGACTGCAGAAACGTTCCCGAATAGCACGCGTCGAGAAAGACGAGGCGTGTTGTGGTCGCGATACGCGCGAACGCGGCGTCGAGATCCTCAGCGGCGATAGTGGCAACGTTCGCAGCGTCAGGCCAGAGGAGCAGCGAGAATCCGTTCATCGTCCGGCGTCCGTGGCCAGCGACGAACACGAGGACGAGTTCGAACGCATCGCCACGAAGCCCCTCGATGTCCGATCGAATGGCGCTCCATGTTGCCTCGCCGTCAATCCGCAGGACGTGGCGGCTCGTCGCGGCCGGCCACAGCTCGCGAAAGAGTTGGTGGAGCTCGCGAGCGCTCGCGGCCGCGAACTGCAGCGGCTGCTCATCAGAATCGAGCACGTGTCGCGGGTACGCGGACACGCCGACGCACAGCGTGGCAACGCGGCCCGGTGTGATCATCCGGCGAGGAAGTCGCGCGTTGACGGCTGGGCTCCGCCCATTCCACCCTTCGGCGCGGGTGCGGCCTTCGCGAGCTTCTGTAGGAGCATCGGCGCTGCGAGACCGATCTGGAACGCGAGCAGTGCTTCGGCCGTGGCGCCCAGTTGCAGCCACGCGAGCCCGCCGCCGAGCACAACCATCGCCACGGATACGCACCAGTAGAACGGCTTGCGGGCGTATGCGGGAAGGTTCGCGCTCTCACGCAGGCTCCACCAGTGCAGCAGCTCATTCGCCGCGCCACCCGCGACGCCGACACCGAACACCGCGAGATCTCCGTTGATCACCATCGCGTTCTCCCTCCGCATTCGCGTCTCACCTCAAGGAGTGACGCGACGAGAGCGATCCCTACCCCACGCCGAGTGTGCAATCCCATTGCGCGGCGCGCTTAATCGGGTAGGGAAAGCCGCTTCTCCGTCACTCCTTCAGTACGGGTCTAGAGCACCTCTACCTTACAGCGGAGATATCCATGCCGATCATGCGGCCGATCGTCGCTACGGTCCTTGTCTGTCTGACCATCGCACCGACGCACCTCCTGGCGCAACTCCGCATCCCTCGGGGTTCCGACATCCGCGAAGGCGCGAAGAAGGTTGGGACGCAGGCGCTGTCCGACGCGCTCCTGTGGGCGGCGGCGAAGACGCTCGGCATCAAGGACCCGGTCGCTGAGCGCCGCCTCTCGCCCGCGGACCTCGCTGCAGCTGCGACCGCACGGCAGCTGTTCGACACGGCGTACGCAGCGGCCCGCGGGACGACGTACGACGCGTACGACGCGGATACGGCGGGAGAGTTCACCGCACGGTACCGCCGCGTCGCGGCGCGCCTCAGCGCGCGGAAGACACTGAGCACGGCGGATCTCGCCGAGCTCGCGCCGGCGCTCCTCCCGTTCCTCCGCTCCGCCGCGACCATCGCTGACGACGGCGCAAACAGCGTCGTCGTGCTCCCCGGCCAGGCGCGGCGTGTGACGTTTCAAGCGTACTGCATGGATCACAACGCGCCCGCACCGCGGAGCGACGAAAACATCCACCTCGTCGGGCGCGAACGGCTCATTCCGCTGCACGGTGCGCCGGTGTACGTCGCGCTCATGCAGTACTCCGCGCGGAATCCGCAGCAGCACGCGGCCGTGCAGAACCTCGTGTGGGGGATGCGGCACGCGCGTGCGGGAGCGCCCTTCATTCGGCAGCTTTCCCCGGAGCAAACGGTGGTGCTCAATGCCGCGACGTCTGGTGGTGCCACGCAGTACCAGCAGTACCTCGCGAAAGAGATGGTGGCTGGGAGGATCGACGAGATCAAGACGAAAATCTACCAGCGCGCGGTCGCGGAGGTCGAGCGCTCGATCGGCCGGCCGCTCCCACCGCCGTCGAGTACCGGCTACGCAGTCACCGACGTGAACACCGCGCTCCGCTACCTCCAAGAGGCGGTCATCACCGCTGGCGCGATTACGCCGGACAGCAATTATACGTTGCTCCGCTCTGGTGTCGCGGCGCGCGCGGTCGCGGGCGCCGTTGGCGTCCAGACGACGCAGTTCGACCTCCTGAACGACTCCTGCGAGCCGTACACGTTCAACGGCGATGACTACGCCGGCCAATCGACGCGCGTGACGCAGCGCATTGCTTTGGGCGGAATCCTGCAGCCGACACGCGCGGAGGCGCTAGCTGCGTTGGCGCAGGCGCTCGGCGCGGACACGCTGAAGACCCTCGAGCGGAAGCTCAGCGCGTCGTCGGAGCCACTCGCGAAGCTCCTGCTCGCGGGCGTGCAGGTGGTCCGTGGAGCATCGACGGCCGCTGCTACGGCGACCGACATCGCGGTCGCGCTCGCGGTCGCAACCGGAACGCAGCCGCCCTGCGCGCCGCTCGATCTGTGCGACATCGCGCGGCGAATCGCGGGCCTGAGGCAACCCGATGGCAAGGACCTTTCCAAGGCGGAGAGACGCACGCTCCAGGAGCTGAGTCGCGAGCTGATCGGTGCGCTCGCGATCCTCGGCGAGTACCGGAACGCGTTCCTCCGCGACGCGAAGCCGATCGACATGTTTCCGACGGCGTACTACCACACGACCGCGATCGAGATGGACCGAATCGCGAATGGCGACTTTGCGCATCCGATCGAGAAGATGCAGCAGATGATCGCGTTCTACAGCGCCTACGAGAACAACCGTCGGGCGTGGGACAGTGGCGGAAGCGGGGTGGAAGCGCACTGGCGCAACCACTTCGAAAAGGCTCAACCGGATGGAAGGGTGCGTCTGGACGACTATCGGCGCGCCGCTCGAAGTGGCATTACAGCGCACGTCGATAACGACTTCCCGCGAGCGCTCCGCGATAGCTACGAGCATCGGTTCCACGCAGAGCTCACGCCCCGTGACCTTGAAGACGACTTTACGAGGACAAACGAGACGCTGGTTCGCTCGGGTATGCGCACGAACTCGGACGTACTGCGCGTCGAGCCGAAGTGGGCCGAATTTCTCCTCGGTCTGATCGTCGACGGGCAGACGGACAACGTGACAGACAACGTCATCGAGCATCGTAGCGAGGCGTGGCGACGGGCGTTCGATGGAGGGGATCTGCCAACGAAGGAGGCGCCGCAACCGCCGACCGATGACGCTGCGCTCGCGCGCGCAGCTGATGCAGCGTGTGGTGCCCCGCGGCGGTGACAACGCCGCGCGGCTAACTTCTATGAACGGTGGACCCTTCGCCGATCGTCCTCGCCGTCGTGAGCCCTGCGCTCGCCAGATGACTCGGGTGCGTCGCGTTGCCACTGCGTAGCAAATGCGCGTAGCGGTCGGGGCGTGACACACCTTAGTAGCGCGGCGCAGAATTTCCTCGAGTTCATCCGGTGATCGCGGTCGAGTTCTTGGGCGAACGAGTAGGCGCTCAAGTCCGCAGCGCTTCGTCCCGGTTCAGGAGCACACGCTCAGGTGCGTCGACGCCATCCATGAGGCTCAGCGCCTGATCAAAGCACGCCACCGCGTTCGTGCGGCGATGGAGCCACCGGTAGCAGACACCGAGCGCGTTCCATGCCTCGTAGTCGCTCGGGAGCTCATGGACGATGCGCTTGTACAGCACGGATGCCTGCTCGTACGCGCCCGCCGCGAGGAGCGCCTGCGCGCTGCTGCGGCGCCGCGCGTGCTCGCGACGGAACGCCTCGGAGATCGGCACCTCGACAGCGTCGTCGCTGATCATGTCGGTGCGCAGCTGGATACCGAAGGTGCTCTCGAGGTCGCCGAGGATCGCCGCTTCGTCGCCGCCGTCGGCCGCGACGGCGTTTGCCACGTGCTGCCGTAGCTCCGCCGCCAGCAGGTTGTCGCGCACGCTCGTCGCATCGGGATTCTGTTGCAGCGCCTTTCGCAGATACACGATCGCGACCCCGTAGTCCTCGACGAGGAGGTGGATGAGCCCCAGGCCTGCCCACGACTGCCACGCGGACGGCTCCACCTTACATGCGCGGAGGTAGCACACAACCGCCTCGGCGAGCTGCCCGGCCTGCAGGAGCGCTTCGCCCCGGTTGTGCCAGGCGACGCCATCGAGCGGCGTGCACGCCACGATGCGCTGGCAGATCTCCGCCTGCTCGTCGTAGCGTCGTAGCGCGCCTAGGACGTTCTGCAGCTCTCGCAGGAGCGTGAGGTCGTCCGGGTACGCGTCGAGCGCGCCTCGGAGGCACGCGGCCGCCCGCGTTTCCTCCCCCTCGCCCACGAGCGTGCGCGCCACGACGACGGTCGCCGCGACGTCATTGGGGCGGGCATGGAGGATCGTCGCGCAACTGCCACGCGCCTCCGCCCATCGACCCGCGAGTTGCGCGGTGAGCGCCCGCAGGAGGTGCGCCTTGTACGGCTCGCCGAGCTCCGCGGCTTGCGCGAACGACTCAAGTGCGGCGTCGACCTCGCCCGCATCGGACTCGGTCGTCCCTTTCGCGAGCCACACGGCGGCGCTCTGCGGGTCGATCGCGAGCGCCGTGCGCAGCACGCGCAGCGCGGCGTCAGTGTCGCCGCGGTCGACGTGCAATGCCGCGCGCCTAAGGAGCAGTCGCACGGACGTGGGATGCATCGCGAGGCCCCTCTCCGCGCGCTCAACAGCCTCGGCGAGCCGCTCTTCGCGCATGAGCGCATCAATCTGCAGGTCGAGGAGGTCGTCGCCCGCGCGCGCGATGTCCTCGGCCGCGCGCGTGGCGTCGATCGCCTCTACGACGCGGAGCAGTAGTCGTTCGTCGCCGCTCCGGACGCCGATCGTGACCACGCGATCGAGGTCGCCCGGAATCAGGCCCGGAATCGCCGCCGACAGCTCGAGGTAGCGCACCGTGTGCTCGACGGCATCGCCGTGCATGCCGAGGTCCGAGTATGCGCTCGCGAGGTTGTACAGGAGCGCCGGCGTGCGCGGGCACGCGCGCTCTGCGGCGCGCAGGAGGTTGCGCGCCTCGTCCGGCATGCCGCCCCGCCCCACGAGGCCCGCCTTCAAGGTCCACGCGCCCGCGTTCTCGGGATCGAGGGCGAGCGCGGCATCGCACAGCTGCAACGCAGTGGCGTTCTCGCCGCGCGCGGCGTCCACGTGCGCCTGCGCGACGAGTGGTCGTGCCCAGCGTGGGGCGCACGCCGCCGCCTGCACGTACGCCTCCGAGGCCTCGTCTGCGCGGCCGATGGCCGCAAGGGACCGGCCGCGGTCGAAGAGGATCGTCGGCCGATCCGTGGCGTCGGCGAGCCCCTGCAGCGCGCGTTCGTACGCGGTGAGCGCCTCGGCGTGGTCGCCGAGCCCCGCGTGCGCGCGTCCCATGATCCACGCCACCGTCGGATCGTCGCGCGTAGACTCGAGTAGGGCGAGCGCCGCCGCATGCCGACCGACCTCCACGAGCCCACGCGCCTTCAGTGCGACGCGGGCGGCCGAAGCTGCGCGTGGTGGCGCGGGCGGCAGTGCCGCGATGCCGATGCGGCACGCGACCGCCGCGAGTTCGTCGAGGAGTTCGTCGTACGACGCGAAGCGCTCCTCCGGCCGCTTCGCGAGGCAGCGGAGCACGAGCGCCGCAAGGTCCGCTGGTGCATCCGACCTCAGCACGGTCGGATCGGGCGGCACGCGCGTGAGTGCGTCAAGCAGTTGGTCGAACGTCGCGACGCTGAAGGGGAGGCGGCCCGTGAGCGCCTCGTAGAGCGTCACACCGAGCGCATACATGTCCGCGCGCGGCGTCGGCGCGTCGTCCGCCAGGAACTGCTCCGGCGCCATGTACGGCAGCGTCCCTGCGATCGCAGCGGTCGCGCGCACGAGGTGGAGCGGGACCTCTCGTGGCGCCGCGGCTCGCGCGACTTCGACAGCGACGCCGGCCGCGAGGCCGAAGTCGATGAGCTTCACGGTGCCGTCGGCCGCGCGTAGGATGTTCTCCGGCTTCACGTCGCGGTGGACGATCCCGTGCGCCGCCGCGGCCTGCAGCGCCGCCGCAACCTGCAGTCCAACCGCGACGACGTCCGCGATCGGCAGCGGTGCCGCGAGCCGTTCGCGGAGCGTGCCTCCCTCGATCGCCTCCATCGAGAAGTAGGGGACGGCGTCGCGCTGCCCAATCTCGAGGACGGTGAGGAGGTTCGGGTGCAGCGGCAGCTCGAGGTTCCGGATCGCCTCGTCGACGAAGCGGCGCCGCGCCGCCGCGCCCGTGGTGGTCGCGGCGGGCCAGCTCGCGTGGACTGCGGCCTCGACATCGCTCCACGTCTTCACGGCGAAGCGCCCTTGGGCGTAGCCGAGCGTTCCTTCGCAGATGTAGACGACGCCCATGCCCCCTTGCCGTACGTCGACGATCCGTGCACTCGGGCCGAAAAGATCACCGCGCCGCATCACCAGTCCCAGAGGGCGATCGGGTCGGTCATGAACGATGCCGCATCGCGGAACGCGAAGTCGAGGTCGCGGGTGCCGAAGAACGTGCGGTACCGCTGCACGATCTCCTCGCGCTGGATCCGCGCACGCTCGTCCCGGAGCAGCGCGTCCGGCGGGTACAGAACGACACGGATGCTCAGCCGCGCGCGGCCGAGGATCGAGCGGAGCAGGAGGTAGCGGACCTCGAAGTCGGCGAGCGGCAAGGAGTAGCCGACGAACACGACGCGCGTCGCGCGCTGCAACGCGAGGAGCGCACGGTGCCACACGGCCTTGAGCTGCGTCAGCCCGAGATCCTTCACAAGCGTCGGTGTGATGATGACACTCTCGAGCATCGTGCCGGGGCAGTGCGGGCACGCGCGCGCGAGCGGTAACAGCACTGGTGGCCGGGCCGCGTCCATCTTCGAAAACAACCGGCCGCACGACGTGCAGACGAGCCAGTTGAGCGAACCGTGAAGCTTCAGTAGCGTCGCGACCGCGGCCTTCGGCGGCACGGGAGAAGCCTCCAGCGGAAGGAGATCGCAGCCGTAGTCGATCGGTGCGCCGCCCGCGAGCACGAAGTCGGGAATCGTGTCCCAGTTGAGCGTGACGAGCGACCAGCGGTTGGGATGCGCGAGCAGCTGGTCCGCGAACTGACCGTACGGGCCAGCGTCGAAGGTCGCGAGGCGACGGTCGAACTCGGCCACGATCGCTGCGATGAGCGTTTGGTACGAGCTCTCCAGCGCGACGTGCGTGAAGCCTCGGAGCGTCTCTCGCGCGTTCCGCGCGCGGTCAAGCATTGTGAAGACGTCCTCAAGCGGAACCTCCGTCATCTCCTCCGCAACGAGGATGTGAAACAGGCTGCTGATCGTATGGCGCGGCCCCTCCTGCGACGCACGCGTGATGATGCTCCGCATGATGTCGGCCTGCACCGGCATCCGCGCCGGCGCAGAGAACCCCGCACCAAAGATGAACACCGTCTCCGTCATCGAGCGCACCTCCTTTCCGCGGCCGAATGCCTCCGCAAGTCGTTGCCGGACGCGCTCCCGCATATGGCGCAACCGGTGATCTCCGCATCGGTTTCGAAATCAGCGCTGGAGCTTCTGCAGGTAGGAACGTCCCGGGGGTGCGCCTCTCGTTAATGGACAACACGAGTTCTTTACAGGCTCCACCAGTGCAGCAGCTCATTCGCCGCGCCACCCGCGACACAGACACCGAACACCGCGAGATCTCCGTTGATCACCATCGCGCTCTCCCTCCGCATTTGCGTCTCACCTCAAGGAGTGACGCGAGCGAGAGCGATCCCTACCCCACACCGAGTGCGCAATCCCGTTGCGCTGGCGCGAAGCGGGTTCGCGGATATCTCGAATCGCAGGAGTTGTTCTCGCCCACGGCCGCCAGGCATGTTGGGTCATGACCGCAGGCGCGTCGCTCGATCCACCCATGCTTCACGGCTTTCTCCAGCAACGCTCGCGCGGGAACATCGCGCTGCGGCGCGCTACACACCTGGATAGTACGGCCCGTACGTTCTATAGAGGACCTTCTGGACCTCGATGGCCTTAGCGCGCACGACCTCGTAACTCCGGTCAAGTTGCGACACACCTCCTACCCGAAGGGCGGATAAGTCGTCCTCCATCAGGCCGGAGTACGGCAGCGGCGACGTGAAGTTGCGTTCGAGCGTGGCGAGGGTGAGCGCGAAGCACCGCTGAAGGTCCGCACGCGCAGTCGGCGGCGACATCTCCACGAGGCCGCTCAGCATCCACGCCACCCGCTCGTACGGGTGCGGGTACGCGTGCGTGAACTCGGCGAACTGCCACGACGCATCGCCCTTCCAGAGTTTCGACACGAGCGCGAGCGCGGCGACCAGGACCCTGCGCCGCCAAACGTCCGGTTCGACCGTCACTTCTGGCGGTGTGTCGCGGCACCACTCGTGGTACAGCCGCCCGTCCGTCAAGTCGGTCCGCAGTCCGGCGACTGTATGGCGGTCCGCGATGAACTCAAGCGTCTGGCTGAGGACCGGATCTAACGCTCTTCGCTCGTCGGAGACGTCGGCGAAGGTGTCCAACCCCAACTCCGATTGGCAGAACCGCGCGTGGCCCAGAACGAAGTGCATGGTCTCGTGCATCGTCACGTAGCGCATCGCGATGTCAAAGAGGAACGTCGCGAGCTCGCGGTTCTCGGAGGGCGCGGTTGCTTCAAAGCGCGCCAGCTCCTCCATCGCCTGCGCGGACGGGTCGTGCACGCCGTGCCACTCGGGTTCGAGCGGAAGCTGGCTGGGGAACGCGACGAGACGCTGCGCATCGTCGCACAGGGGAAGCCCAGTGCGCAGGTCCATGCGGGACGCGATCTGCCGGCAGGCGCGGAACGCGACCAACGGCACACCGACGAAAATGCACGCGCCGACGGCGCGCTCCTCGTGCCGAATGGCCGCGTTAAACGTGCCGTTGACGACGTAGGCGAAGCTCGAGTCGAGCGGCGTCTCGGGTTCCTGCTGCGAGGCCCGTGCGGGTTCGACCGCGTCGTGTAGGTAGCGCATCGGGAGCTGCCAGAGGAGCCGGACGTCATCCGCGAGGGCGTGTAGGTCGGCGACCGGGCCGTAGGGTCCGAACGCCTCGAGAATCGGGGGGAGCGTCTCCGTCACAGGAGCGGCTCCGCGTCGAAGACGATCGGCTCGTACTCCTCCGGGGTTGTAGCCATGTGGCTCAGGCCGCGCTTTAGCGCAGGCGAGAGCCGGTAGTCGCCATCCGCGATCTCTACCTCGTGCGCCTTGAAGCCGATCGTCTGGTAGTCGGCGAAGGTCAGGCGGAGCATGCCGCTGGAGGCGCTCCCGGCGTCGAGTTCGACGGTCGCGGTCCCGCGCGCCGACGTGCCCGGGACGAGCGACGCGTCCAGCGCGAGCGTGCCTGCAGCGCCGCGCCCCGCGCTCACGACCAACCCCTTCGCCTGCAACACCTCGGTGATGACGAAGAGCCGTGCGCCCTCGAGCTGCAGCAGGGCGGGCGACGGTGCCGCGTCCGCGAGGAGGCGGAGTACCGCGGAGACCGTCGTCGACAAGAGCCGGGTCTGCTGGATCTGATACGAGATCCGATCCGCGCCGCTGACGCTCGACGCGGCGCTGGGCGACCCGGCACCGAACCACTCGGCGAGGAGCCTTGCTGCGATGGCGCCGCGGTAGCGGGCACTGGTCGCCCCCTCGAACGCCGCGACCGCGCCGGCGTCCGTGACGGGCAGCGCCTCTTTGGATGCGACGCTGAACACCTCGTCGAACGCACCCAGTAGCGAGACGGACCCGTCGCTGCGCACCAGCACCGAACCAGGGCGGTAGTCGTTCCGCGGGACGCGGACGGCGTTGAAGTTGAACGAGTTCAGGAGCGTCACCAAAGGATCGCGGCAGAGCGGCATGGAAGGACCTCGCGGCGCATTGTCTCCGGGGGTCTCAGCCCCCGCAAACCAAGGAGTGTCATCGCGCGCCAGCTCCCTACCCTCAGGCACACGCTGGACGGAACAGCTCGGCGGGACGCACCCGGTGCTCGCAAGAAAGCGGTCCATCAATCTGCCAGTCGTACCGGAGCGAGCCCGTTTGTGCAGAACGGTAGGGATTCGGCCATAGCACACCCTCCTCTATTGGAGGCCCCTACGGCCGCCGTGCCTCGCGCCTGCCGGGGCAGCCGCGACCGACGTCGGACGGAAACGACTTGGCTCGAACAGTCATTCAGAGTGGGAGACACAATGCGCGTTCGCTGGTTCATCGCTCTTTTCGTCTTCACCGCGTGCGAAACAATGCGACCGAGCGCTCCGTTACGCGGCATGGTCGTCGATCCAAACCGAGTCCCGGTCGCGGGCGCGGACGTGCTCGTCGAGGGACGAACTGTCGCGGTGACTGGAGCCGACGGCGCGTTCTCGCTCCGATCGTCGCCGCGGGCGCGCGTCGCGGTGACGGTCCGCGCGCCGCGCTACACCACGACCACGAAGGTCCTCGCTCGGCGTTCGGACGGCGGGATCAACACCGTGGTCATCTGGCCACGCGCTGCGGCGCAGCGCATCCGGGGCAGTGACGGCGGCCGCCTCACCTTCCCGGGCGCGATCATCACCATTCCGCCTAACGCGTTCGTCGACGCGTACGGTGGGCGCGTGCCCGGCGCCGTCGACATAGCGCTCACGACCGTCGACCTGAACAACCGGCGCCAGCTCGACGCCGCCCCGGGCGATTTCACCGCGCGGATGCGCGACGGCTCGATCCGCAGGCTTGAGACCTTCGGACTCTTCGAGTTCGCGGCCGAGAGCGACGGCCGCGCGCTAGAGTTCGCGCGCGGAAAGGCAGCGGCGGTGCAGCTCGAAATGCGGGCCGGCGCGCGCGAGGCAGTGCCAGCGTTTCGCTTCGATCCGCCGAGCGGTCTCTGGATCCAGCAGCCGACGCCGTGGCAGGGCGGCACTGTCGCGGTGCCAGCGCCGGGGTGGTGGAACGCCGACGACCCGTTGACCACGACCTGTATCCGCGTGCAGGTCCTCGACTGCAAACTGTGCGACGTCAGCGACACAGTGGTCGCTGGCGCGACGGTGTCGGCGACGGGTGCGGATTACACCGGCGCCGTCACGACCGACACGACGGACCCGAACGACCCCACCGACCTCGCCTGCCTGTTCGTGAAGGCGTCGGCGCACGTCGTCCTGAAGGTCGCGAAGGTAACCCGCGTCGGCGAGAGCGTCGAGGTAGCGACGCCGCAGACGCTCGCGAGCGTCTGCGATCAGAGCTGCCCGCTCACCGTCGTCCACCTGAACGACGCGGCGATCGCCCCGCAGATGCCGCTCAATGACTCGTCATCGTGGTGCGCGACGAACGACCGCGCGAACGGCGGCCCGTTCGACACCGTCTGGTCAGACAGCGCCGCGCACGTGAGCGCTTCTCCCTCTGCGGTGACGCTGATGATGGATCCCTGCACGCTCGCGAACTGCCACAGCCAGCCGTACGCATCCGGCGAGTACAAGTCGAAGTGCTTCCACGGCTACGGGACCTACGGTGTCACGATTACGCCACCGACGCAGCAGTGGGATACGACGCTGAACGACAGCAAGCTGAGAGGCCTCGTCACGGCGTTCTTCACCTACACCGACAGTCACGACGGCACGATCGGCGACGGCATCCCGAACTGGCACGACTAGATCGACATCGAGCTAGTCGGGCGCAAGCCAGGGACTGGCGACTACCTGCCGAACGCCACGAGTCCCGGTGGCTGCACGAACGACCATGACCTGGTCGTGCACACGAACTACTTCGTCAAGCACAACGGCAGCGGGCACGAACGCGACTACTGCGTACCGTACGCGATGCATGCCTACACGTTCACTTGGACAGCCACGCAGATCGTGTGGACGATCGATGGCCAGCCGTTACGCACCGTGACCCGACCCACGACTTGGCCGGCCCGCGAGGACTGGCCGACGCAACCCGGACGCGTCTTCATGAACCTCTGGGGTAACTCGACGAACGACGCATGGGCGGGTGGACCGTCCGGCCACGCGCAGCAGGTCACGGCGACGTTCACCGGCGTGACAGCTCCTCCGTAGTGCGCCTGCGGTTGCTCGCGGGACTAACGGTTGCCCTGCAGTTTCATGTACACCGTCAACTGCTGAAGTGCAGTTTCCCGATCTCTCGTGCGCGGTCCTCATCAAAGACGCGCGTGTAGCGGAGATCCAGTGAGGGTGATAACGCGACCACGGTGTCGCATGTCGTGCGGTAAGAATGCGATAGCGTTTCCGTTTCGGGCGGCAGGACGCAATTGTGCGCATTCATTCGTACCACCGTCATAGTCGCAGCTTCCGGACCTGGTCCCGCTCCTCGTCGTCCCACACGCGCAGGTACCCCGCTGTGGTGTTGATATCCGCGTGGCCAGCGAGTTCCTTTGCGACGTGGATCGGAATGCCGGACTGCAGGAGCATCGTCACGAAGGAATGGCGGAGGCTGTGTATCGAGAACTTCAACCCGGACGCCCGCCGTACGTCACGGAAGATGCGGATGAACTGGTCCATCGAGAGCCCTTGGCCGCTTTTGAGCGAGACGAAGAACTCCGGGCAGGTGTAGCCCATCCGCGCGCGCTGGTGCGTGTATTCGCGGAGCACGCGCCGGAGGTCATCGTTCATGTACGCAGTCCGGTCTTTCCCGCCGTTCCGCCCTTTCCCTCGGGTGATGCGGATCGTCCCGGCTTCGAAGTTGACGTCTGCGTAGAGCAGCCGGGTCACCTCCGCACGCCGAAGGCCGGCGAAGATGAGGAGCCCGAAGAGGGCGACTGCGCGGGCGCGCTGGTACTCCGTTTTCCATGGGTAGTTCGCGGCAGTCGTGAGGATGCGGCGGCATTCGTCGGGCGTACGGGCCTTCGGGAGGGGTGTCGGTCGTGCCGGCTTCTTCATGCCGCGAAACGGGTTCTGGATTCCATCGCGCTGCTCGAGGTATCGGTAGAAGACCTGCGTGGCGCGCCAGTACGTGTTGGTCGAGATCGCCGACAGGCCGCGCTTGCGGTTCCAGGCGACCCACGCCTCGATCGCGTACATGCGCGTGCGGAGCTCGACCGTGCCCGCGCCTGCGACGAGGAAGTGCCGGAGGTTCTGGTACCCCGCTTTGTAGCCACGGCAGGTCGCGAGGCTGTGGTTGAGGGTGTACCGCGCGTGGTCGAGGAAGTCCGCGAACTTCCGTGCGAACTCGTCGAGGAAGCGCTCGTCGTCCGCGGTGAGCGAACGTGCGCACTCCTGCGTGGGAGCAGTAGGGCATTCCAATCCGTCCGGTGCAGGATGGCGCTCGTCGTGCGGCTGGTTCATGGAAAGAGAGAGGGAAAAGGGGATGGAGATGCCGTCCCCGCCGTTTCGCGAGCGGTCGATGCTGACCGCGCTGCGCGGTTGGTGCAGGTGGTCGCACGAAGCACCGATCCGCGCGTGCGAATCCGTGGTTCGTGGCGTCCGGATGCCGTGTTTCTCGGGGTGGCCGGATTCGAACCGACGACCTCCTGCCCCCCAGGCGGGTGGTCAGGGGACCACAGCATTGTTATGGCATCCAGACGCGATCGTACGGGCATGCACCGCGCTCCGATGACCGGCTGCGCGCGTGCAGTGCGGTCGTCCGACAGCTCGACGTGGCAAGGAGGGCCACTTCACCTTGCCACGCGCGTGCGTCACGCGCAAGCGGAGGTTAGTTCTGGACGATGAGCGTTGCCCACCCCCACGGCGTGAACACGACGCCGTAGCGATGCGAGCCGGTGAAGTTCTGGTCGACCGAGATCACGATCTTTCCCCGATCGAGCGAGCTGAACCCGGTGCAGCCACTGCCGTCCGTCAACACTTTCAGCCAACTGTTTGAAGGCGCGACGCGGTAGAGCGAAGCGTCAAACGCGCAGCGGCGATTCGCGATTTTCGTGTCGCGCGCAACGGTGCCGGCGAGCGGCACCACACCGCCTGTCGATCCGAAGGCGAGAAAGCCGCCGAATGTCTGGCCCCACTGCGTCATCGCCTGCGCGCTGATCCGCAGGTCCGGCGGTAGATCCGCCAAGCGTGGCAGCACCAGCGTCGCGACCGCGGATGGCGCGACCTGTCCCGCGCCGCGGAGGCTGTACACCGCGCCTTCGCCCTTGTCGTTCTTCGAGACGAACGGCATCGACGCCACAATCGGTTGACCCTTCTGGTAAACGCCCGTCGTAATGATGGTCGTGCCAGCGGCCGCAGGCGTTACACCGTATAGCAACCCGTCCGCGGGGCAGCCCGACGAGTCCTTCAGCTTGAAGATGACGCGGGGCGACTTTACTGCGGCATCGTCCCAGTACCGCTTGAGGATCAGGAGCTCGCCTTCGCTGTACAGCGTGGCGACCTGTGTCGGATCGTCGGAGACCGGTTTGTGGATACAGAGATCCTTACGGTGCGACTGACCGACGTGGCTCTCGATTTCGTATGGCCAGAAGATGTGGAAGTCGCCGGAGCGGTAGTAGCCGGTGTTGCGCGGCGCTAAGACGTCGAGCGACACCGTTCCGGTGAACCCGATCTGCTTTCTCGGGAGTCCCGCGCCCGCCACAGCGAAGTACATCCAACCCGGCGCACCCGCCGCGTCGAGAGCCCACTTGCACGATGGCGCACTCGCGCGGACGACGAAGGTGTCGCTCGACGGGAGATGCGACATGTTGTGCGTCGGCGTCACGCCGCCACTCCGGCCGCCGTAGTAGTCGACCCTGATCGAGCATGTCGTCGCCGCGAGCTCGACGGTCTCGCCGCCGTGCGTGCTGACGATCGCGGTATGCGTCGGAAGGTCGACGACGCGCAGCTCGTCCGAGGGCCCCGCGATCCGCACGCTCTCCTCAGCCGTCCATCGATAGGTTCCATTGTTCGTGCCCACGTACAGCGCAGCTGCGTCGAATGGGTCCGCGACCACTGTGCGGATGCGATCTGCCGAACGCTCGCGGAACGGGCGCCACGCCGCGGTGTCGTCCGGCCGCACGAAGAGCCTCCCGTCGCATTCGACGAACGCCGCCGGACCGCTCGTCGCGTAGACGACGCGAGTGATCGAACCGTCGCAGACGCGCTCGCGCTGGGCTACCTCGCCCGTCACCTCGATGATCTCGCCGGCAGTGTTGCCCAGCAGCATCTCGTCAGGGCGCGCGTCGGCCGCTAGAATCGTGTCGGCGCGATCCGTACCCGGAACGAGTTCGAACGTGTGGCCTGCATCCAACGAGCGACGCACTCCGTCGTCCGTCGCAACGACGAGGAGCCCGGAGCGAGAGAGTACCGTTTCGCCAGGCAGGTCGGACGCCTGCAGTCCAGCGGTGAGCAATACCAAACACAAGAAAGTTCTCGCCCGCATCGTTCCTCCGTTGTCAGGACGAGCCTATTTGGCCACTGACGTGTGTCCGCTTCGGGTGACACCTTCTCAGCCGACACAATCTGTCGCTTCGGGCATGTCTCTCTGCGATTCGGCCTGGAATCGCGTTTCCCGGGAGCGCACATCCCCGAAGCGTCAAAGGAGCGCATGCCTGGCATGTCCACGTGGCGATTCAGACCCCGTACTTCTTTTTAAGGTCCGCGAAGTGCTGCCTACCGAAGCCGAGCTTCCTCGCGCGCTCCGTATCGGTCAGCCCCGGCACCTTGGAGATCGCCGTCACGAGGTGTCGCCTCAGCGCCTCGATATTCTCGTCTTTGTCCCACGTGGGCTCTACGGAGTCCGCGGGGCAACGGAAGCGGTCGAGTGCAGGCGTCAGTTGCTTCTTCACCTGCTGCGCAAGTTCACGTACGCGTCCCACTTCTACGAGGTGCTCGAGCTTCTCAAATTCCTCGTAGGCCTCGAGGGCCGCGCGTTCGTCGCCTTGGGAGTGGAAGACGCGCGCCTTCAGTAGCAGCAGCATCGTGCGGTTGCGTAGGTCACGGGGAGCGATCTTTACCTTGGTCAACTCAAGCTCCGCCTTGTGGAGCTTGTCGAAATCCTTTTCGGCCATCGAAACCGCGTGATCGTGGAGCGCGTGCGCGTAGGTCAGCCGCGCTCGCGTTTCGATCCTACTCACGTGCCTGCCGACGGCGGCCCCAGCGGCTGTTTCCGCTTTGTCGTGTGCGCCCGCGCGTCGCTCGATGCGCGAGAGGCCGAGGTTCGCATAGGCAATCCACTTGTCGGAGTCGCGCTCGGTCGCGCGCTCAAGAACCGCGGTCATCTCGTGCCGCGCCTCGGCTAGGCGCTCCTGCTGTAGCAGGACGAGGCCGAGCTCGTATCGGGAGCGGAACCAGACGTCGCCTTCGTGCTTCTCGAAGTGAAGCGCGCAGTCGGCGAGATGTGCGTAGGCCGAATCCAGCAGTGGCTTATCGCTTCGGCCTGCGGTGCCGCGTTCGATCGAGCCGAGCAGCAGCCACGCATGGTACGACAGGTCCGCATCGCTGCCGAGGTCGAGCAGAAGCTTGCCAGCGACGACGGACATGTGCGCCTCTTCAAGCCTCCTTTGCTCACGCAGACACTGACCGAGCCCGAGAGCCAGCGCTTTGCCGATCGAATACTGCGCCGCCTCGGTCTCGTGGCTCGTCACCTGGCTTTCGGCTTTTCGCAGGCGTTGACTCGAAAGCAGCGATGCGCTGACGAGCGACTTGCGGTACATAAATGTTGCTCTCGGGAAGTCTGAGTTGTGGAGGGCGATCTTCGCCGAACCGT
>DASSMK010000345.1:0-16157 GCA_035688915.1 Thermoanaerobaculia bacterium | reverse complement strand
CGCCCGCCGAACGTCAAAGCCGGCGGGCGAGGCGCCCGCCGCTCCAACGGTTGTCGCGGCGAAGAACGTTCGTGGCGAGACGCTGCGCGATGCCACGTTCACCGTCGCGCGAAACGAAATCATCGCCATCGTCGGCGTCGCGGGCAACGGCCAGAGCGAGCTCGCGTCGATGCTGCGCGGCTTGCAGAAACCGTCCGGCGGCACGCTCACCATCGACGCGTCGCGCACCGGTCACATCCCCGAAGACCGCACGCGCGACGGCATCGTGGCGCCGATGACCATCGCCGAAAATCTCGCGCTCACTTCGCGGACGTGGCACCCGCGCCGCGCGCGCGAACGCGCACATCAGATGATCGCGATCTACTCGATTCGCGCGCAGTCGCCGCTGCAGCTTGCAGGATCGCTCTCGGGCGGCAACCAACAGAAAGTGATCCTCGCGCGCGAGCTCGATCGCAATCCGGAGTTGATCGTGGCCGCGGAGCCGACGCGCGGACTCGATTTCGAAGCCACTCGTTTCGTGCACGAGCAACTGCGCGCCGCCGCGGCTGCAGGCGCCGCGATCGTGCTCATCACGTCCGATCTCGATGAGGCGTTCGCGCTCGCGCATGCGCTGCACGTCATCTATCGCGGCTCGCTTTCCCCTCGCCTCTCGCCCGCCGAAGCATCGGTGCGAGCCGGCGCGCTGATGGCGGGTGTGGCGTGAAGCAATTCGCGATTGCGCTGGTCGCGGCATTCGTCGCGCTGCTCCTGCTCGCGCTCGCGGGCGCTGCATTCGGTCACGCGCCGCGCGAGCTGCTGTCGCTTCTGATCGGCGGCTCGATCGGATCGCGCTTCGCGCTGCAAGGCACGCTGTTGAAAGCGGTGCCGCTGCTGCTCACCGGACTCTCCGTCGCTATCGCCTTTCGGGCCGGCGTCTGGAACATCGGCGGCGAAGGGCAATTCATCGTGGGCGCGCTCGCCGCATTCGTTGCCGCGCGCTTCGGCCTTGTCGCCGCGATCCTCGCCTCGATGCTCGCCGGCGCCGCGTGGGCGTCGCTCGCCACTGCCATGCGCTTGTGGCGCAACGCGCCCGAAGTCCTCACGACCATCCTTCTCAACTTCACCGCCGTCCACCTCCTCGGCTGGTGCGTCAACGGTCCGCTGCAGGAGCGCGCCGGCCAGTATCCGCAAACCGATTCCGTCGCGACGATGCTGCCGTCGTACGGCGATCTGCACGCGGGCGTGCTTCTCGCGCTGCTCGCAAGCGTCGCCTCGTGGTGGCTGCTCTATCGCACTGCAGAAGGTTTGCGTTTGCGCGCGATCGGTTTCAATCCGTTCGCCTCCGCGTGGGCCGGCATCGATGTGCGCGGACAACTCGTGCGCGCGATGGCCATCTCTGGCGCCGCCGCCGGACTCGCAGGCGGCATCGAGCTTCTCGGCGTCACCGGCCGCCTGTTCGAACGCTTCGCCGCCGGCTACGGCTACTCCGGCATCGCCGTCGCGCTGCTCGCGCAACTTCATCCGCTGGCCGTGATCGTCTCCGCGCTCTTCTTCGGCGCACTCGTCACCGGCGCGGGCGAGCTGCAACGCTCCGCGAACATCTCCTCCGCCGTGGCCACGCTCGGCCAGGCCGTGGTGATTCTCGTGCTGATCGTTTTCTCCGCGATCGAAAGGCGGCGATGGTCGAGCTGATTCTGCAATCGCTGCCGCTTGCGATCGTCGCGTCGACGCCGCTGCTGCTCGCCGTCGAAGGGGAGCTCATCGTCCAACGCAGCGGTGTCATCAACCTCGGCATCGAAGGCATGATGCTCGTCGCCGCGATGACGGCCGTGATCGCGACGCAACTCGCACACAGTGTCGTCGCCGGATACGTCGGCGGCATCGCCGGAGCCATCATCGTGGCCGCGCTGTTCGGCGTTTTCTCGATCACCTTCCGCGCCGATCAGATCGTGACCGGCACCGCCATCAATCTGCTCGCGGTCGGCGCGACGAGCTTCGTCTATCGCGAGATGAGCGACCTGCTCAGCGCGCAAGTACCGCAGCTCGCGCATGACGTCGTGCTCCCACTGGCGTGGATCGTCATTCCGATCGCGCTGGCCGTGCTGCTGTGGATGACGTCATTCGGCTTGCGCCTGCGCGCGTGCGGCGAGAATCCAGAAGCGGTGCGCCACGTCGCGCGCTACCGCTGGTCCGCGCTCGCCATCGAAGCGCTGCTCGCGGGACTGGGCGGCGCGTACCTCTCGCTCTCGCTGTCGAACGGCTTCGCTGAGAACATGACGTCCGGCCGCGGCTTCATCGCGCTGTCGATCGTGATCTTCGGCCGCTGGAAGTTGAAAGGCGCGCTCCTCGGCACCGCGATTTTCGGCATCGCCGCGGCGCTGCAATACGCGCTGCAGGCGTCAAATCGCGGCCTGCCGTTTCACCTCCTGCTGGCCGTGCCGTACGTCGTGACGCTGCTGATTCTCTGCGGCGTCGCCGGCCGCGTCCGCGCCCCCGAAAGCCTCGGCCGCTGACGTTCCGCTAGCGTCCCCTAGCGACCCCCTAGCGACCCCACGAACCGACGGCGTCCCACACGCTCGTCGATCGCGCCGGCGTTACCGCGCCCGCTTGCGCCGTCCCTTTGCGCGGCGTCGCTTCGATCGCGGCCGCAATCACCGGCACGAGCGGATCCGCCTTCGGGGCGAGATCCGCTTCGTGATCGGTGAGGAAGCGCGTCGAAACGAGACCTTCGCGAAATGCCGAATGCGTCACGACGCGGCGCAGCCACGAGACATTCGTCTTCGTGCCCAGAATCACGTAATCGCGGAGCGCGCGATCGAGACGATCGATGCAGGCGTCGCGCGATTCGGCAGTGCAGATCAACTTCGCCAGCATCGGATCGAACTTCACGCCCACTTCGCTGCCGCGCGTGACGCCGGCATCGACGCGCACGCCCGGACCGGACGGCTCCGCATAAAGCGCGATCTTGCCGCTCTGCGGCAGGAAGCGATCGTCGGGATCTTCCGCGTAGATGCGCACTTCCATGGCGTGCCCGCGCTGCTGCAGTTGCGCCTGTGTCCATGGCAACGGCTTGCCCGATGCCACGTCGATCTGCGCGCGCACGAGATCGACGCCCGTCACCTGCTCGGTCACCGGATGCTCGACCTGCAGCCGCGTGTTCATCTCCAGGAAGTAGAACTCGCCGTCGGGAGTGACGATGAACTCCACCGTTCCGGCATTGCGGTAGTCCACCCCGCGCGCCGCGGCGATCGCCGCCTGCGCCATCCGCTGGCGCAGCTCGTCGGAGTAGCGCGGCGCCGGCGTTTCTTCGACCACCTTCTGATGCCGCCGCTGCAGCGAGCAATCGCGCTCGAAGAGATGCAGCACGGTGCCGTTGCCGTCGCCGAAGATCTGGAACTCGACGTGCCGCGGCTCTTCGATGTAGCGCTCGAGCAGCAGGCGATCGTCGCCGAATGCTTTCGACGCTTCGCGCTGCGCGGATTCGATCTGGCCGCGCAACTCCCCTTCCGCGCGCACGATCTTCATCCCTTTGCCGCCGCCGCCAGCCGATGCTTTCACGAGCAGCGGAAAGCCGATGCGCAGCGCTTCGCGCGTCAGCGTTTCCATGGACTGATCTTCGCCGTCGTAGCCGGGAACGACGGGGACGCCGAGGCGCTGCATGAGATGGCGCGACTCGGCTTTGGATCCCATCGCGGCGATCGAATCCGCTTTCGGTCCGACGAAGATCACGCCCGCGTCATCGCATGCCGCCGCGAGCTCCGCGCGCTCGGAGAGAAAACCGTAGCCGGGATGCAACGCCTGCGCGCCCGTTTTGCGCGCCGCGTCGATCACTGCGTTGACGTTCAAGTACGTCGCGCGGGCGTCGCCGGGGCCGAGGGAGATCGCTTCGTCGAAGAAGCGGCGGACGAAGCGCGTGTCGTCTTCTTCCGCGTATGCGAGCACGGAGGCGATGCCCATCTCGCGGCAGGCGCGCGCGATGCGCACGGCGATCTCGCCGCGATTGGGAACGATCAGTTTGTCGATTTGGCCCAAGGCGCGAGCTCCTTCTTCAGAAACGCCGTCATGCCCGACTGCCCTTCTTCCGAAACGCGCCGCGCGGCGATCGCTTCGATGGTGTACGGAATCGCATCGGCGAGCTCGTGCGACGCCACATGCGCGATCAGCTTCTTGCACTCGCGCACTGCTTCCGGACCGCTGGTGCGCAGCTGCGTGATCGTTTCGTAGACCGCGCCGTCGAGCGCCTCTTCGGTATCGACGAGACGATGCACGAGTCCGATCTGCAGCGCGCGTGCGCCTTCGAATCGCTCGCCCGTCAGAAAGAGCGCGCGGGCGTGCGTCTCGCCGATTTTCGCGATGACGTACGGCGAGATCACGGCCGGCAGGATTCCGAGCTTCACTTCGGAGAGACCAAACTTCGTCCGCTCCATCGAAATGGCCACGTCGCACACGGAGACGAGTCCGACGCCGCCGCCGATGGCCGCGCCTTGAATGCGGCCGACGATCGGCACCGGGCATTCGTTCATCAGCGCGTACATCTTGGCGAGCTGCGACGAGTCGCGCACGTTCTCGTCGCGCGTGTACGACACCATGCGCGACATCCAGTTGAGATCCGCGCCGGCGCAGAAGCTCGAGCCGCTGCCGCGCAGCACGATCGCGCGCAGCCGCTCCGTGTCGAGGCTCGAGAAGAGATCGATCGCTTCGGCGATCAGCTCGTCGTTGAATGCGTTGTGAACGTCGGGGCGATTCAGCGTGACGGTGAGGACACCATCCGCTTCGTCGATCAGCAGGGTGTTGTACGCCATAGGCGGCGCATTGTAAGCGACGCAAAAACGAAACGGCGGGGCAAGCCCCGCCGTTTCTTCCATGGTTGCGAGAGTGAGCTAGTGACGCACGGAACGCGTGCGCGGTCCGGCGGCGAACGGATACGACGGCGTGACCGTGTAGCCACGCTGGTCGCCCAGCGCGCCGGCGGCCTCGATGCGCACCGTCGCGTTCGTCGCACCGCCGCCAACGGCTGCAGTGAGCGTCTGCGACGAGCTGGTGCCGACGTCCTTGATGACCGTGGTGTTGCCGACCGTCAGCGTCGCGCGCAGCGGCGTGCCGGTGGCGGTGACGACGACCGAAACGGTTCCGGCCTTCGTGGTCTGGAAGCGGAAGACGTCGACGTCCGTCGCATCGCAGATCGCGGCGGAAACCGAGCTGTCCGAGCCGATGTTGCCGTACGGCGCGGAAGCGTCGTTCGGCTCGGTCGCGTCGGTGCACGCCGGCGGCGCGGTCTGGCCGACCTGCGCGTTCGCGATCAGCACGAACTGCTGCGGACCTTCGGTCACCTTCGAACCGGTGACGACGACGCGATACGTGCCCGCGGCGGCGTTGGCGATGTCGATCATCTCGGTCGGGTCGACGTGATTCACGCCGCGCGTCGCAGGCGCCGTCGGCGCATCCTTGTCGAGCACGTACGGCAGGACGGTGTTGCCCGAGGGATCGATGACTTTCACGTCGAGATCGTTGACGAGCGCGGTGGCCGCGATGTCGTCGTCGCCGATGAGCGCGATCTCCGGATCGGCCCAGTTCAGCACGACGCGGAAATTCTGCGCGGCCGTCAGCGTGACCGGCACTTCATACGTGCCGCCCTGCTGGATCGACGCCGTGCGGATGCGATTGCCCGCGGCGCTGTCCGCGATGACCAGATCGGCCGCCGTCTTCGCGTTCGGGAAGCCGAAGCCGTACGTGTAATCCGGTCCGGCCGGACCGGCTTCTTCGACCGAGGCGATGATGAGCGCTTTCATCTGCGACGGCAGCGGATTCGCGCCGGCGAACGTCTTGCGCCACTGCTCGGTGAGGATCGTGGCGATGCCGGTAACGGTCGGCGACGCCATCGACGTGCCGCTCTTGCGGCCGTAGGCGTTCGTGGGAACGGTCGACAGAACCTGGAAGCCGCGAGCGGTCACTTCCGGTTTCACGCGGCCATCACGCGCGGGACCGCGCGAGCTGAAGCCGATGATGTTGCGCGAAGCGTCGGTGGCGCCGACGGTGAGAATGTTCTTGGCGCTGGCCGTCACGCCGACGGTCGTCCACGGCGCGTTCGCCATGTGTCGCACGAGCTCGCAGTACTCCGGGCCGGGCGTGCAGGGATTCGGGCAGTCGGTGCCGGTACCGTCCGCCGAGTAGCAGTACACCTTGTTCGGAATCGGGTCGAGGTTTTCGTCGACGTGCTTGTGCGGAGCCGGCGGCTCGAAATGCGGCTGCAGACCCTCGTTGCCGGCGGAGTGGACGAACAGCACGCCGCGCGCGCGAGAAATCTTGTCGATCGGCGCAGCGTAGATCAGGTCGTACGCGCCAAAGTAAACCTCGAGGTCCTGCCACACATCGCCGTCCGTGCCGACCCAGCCGAGGACGTAGCCCCAGGAGTTGTTGTCCGCCACGACACCGAGCGGCGCGAGCTGCTCGTCCTTCGGCTTCAACCACGAGTCAGCCGTTGCGCCGCGCGCGCTGAACTCATGCAGCGTTGCAGCGGGCGCCATGCCTTTCGCGTCCGCGTTGCCGGCGCCCGATCCGATGATTGTTCCGGCCACGTGCGTTGCATGCGAGGCGTCATCGGGGTCGCCGCCGGTGGTGTGCGTGATCAAGCGGCCACCGAAATCGGGATGCGACGCCTGCGCTTCGGCCAGCTCGAACTCCGACACGACCACACCCGCGCCGCTCAGGTTGTACGGAGCGGAGTAGAGCTCTTTGACGTGATGGATGACCGCGTTCGTCGAGTTGTCCGTCGCCATCTTCGCGCGGAGCCGGCCCACGACGGTGAGCACGCGGTCGTCCGCAGCGAGCGTTTCGAGCGCGCTCGACGGCACGTGCGCCGTCAGATAGTTGCCAATGCTCAGCTCCGTCTGCAGCGGATCGTCGAGCGCACCGCCCACCTTTTCGATGAGCGCGCGCGCGTCGTCGATCGTGACGTCATCGTGGAAGATGACGTTCAGCTCGGCGAACGCTTTGTGCGCCGCTTCGTGACGCGCCGTGCGGTTGATCTTCCGCTCGGCGGTGATCGGCTCGAACGTGATGCCGTCCGCGGCGAGCGACGTACCGGCCGGAATGCGTGCGATCAACCGGCCGCTCCCCGCGGCCCGCTGGATCTGCACCCCCTCGGCCGCCAGCGTTGCGCGCTGCGCGTCCGTGAGCGGCTCCGCGCTCGCCAGAAGCACGTGCTGGAAGCCGCGGAACGACGGCGTGACATCGCGCTGCTCGGGCGCGGGAGTTTCCTGCGCGAACGAAACGGCGGCGATGAGGGCGAGAGAAAAAGCGATCGAGAGTCGGTGCATGGTCATGTCAGGGTACGGATCTGGCGCTTGCCTCGTCTTCAGTGCAGCAATTGATGTGGTGCCCGAGGTCGGACTCGAACCGACATGCCCGCAAGGGGCGGCAGATTTTGAGTCTGCTGCGTCTGCCTATTTCGCCACTCGGGCTCTTCTTGACTGCGAGGAGAAGACCTAGACCCGACTCTCCCGCGCCTCTGCGACAGCCACGCTCCGGCCATCGTTCCAGCGGCGCGCGCAGGAGTGTAACTCGTCGTCAGTCAACACGCGATTGGTCGACTTGGCGAGCTGAAAAATCTCCCGGGCCAGCTCTTCTTCCTGTGGATAGCCGTGCGCGTCGAGCCAGTAAATGACGTTCGACAGACCGCACATCGGTCCGACTTCAATGATTTGCGCGAGCCCGAACATGCCCGCGGGAACGCCGGAATAAACGCGATCGGCGAGCCAATCGCTTCCCTTCTTTTTGGCTTTTATGATCGCGGCCGCATGCACGCCCGTTCCGGTGCGGAACGCGTCGCGTCCGAAAACGGGATAGCGATCGTCGAGCGGCACATGCGTCGCGTCCGCTACGAACTTCAAATACTCCGGCAGCGCGGTGAGATCGTTGTCGATCCACCCTTTCAATTTCAGGTTCACCATCAGCAGATCGATCGGCGTGTTGCCGACGCGCTCGCCAATGCCGAGTGCGGTGCCGTGCACGCGATCCGCTCCCGCTTCGAGCGCCGCGATGCAGTTGATGACGCCGAGGCCGCGATCTTCGTGGCCGTGCCAGTCGATCTTCACACTCGGGTTCAGACGATCGACGAGCTGGCGAACGAAGCGAACGAGATTGCGCGCGCCCCACGGCGTGGCGTGGCCGACCGTGTCGGCGATGCAGATGCGCGTGGCGCCCGCGTCGATGGCGGCGGTGTAGAGCTTTTCGATGTCTTCCGGCTTCGCGCGCGTCGTGTCTTCGGTGACGTACATGACCGGGAGGCCTTCGCTCACGGCGAAACGCACCGCTTTCGCCGATTGCGCGATGATCCAGTCGATGTCCCACTCTTCGGCGAACTGCCGGATCGGCGACGAACCGATGAAGAGATCGGCTTCGATGGCGATGCCGACCTTCTGCGAGATCTCGACGATCGGCTTGATGTCGTTTTCGTGCGTGCGGCCGGCTGCGCTCGGCGCGACGTTCAGCTTCTGGTCGACGATCTCGCGCGCCAGCCGTTCCACGGTGCGCTGCACGTGCGGACCGGCGCCGGGCAGGCCGATGTCGGCGTTATCGATGCCGATCGCATCCATGAAGTGAAGGATGCGCAGCTTCTCTTCGATCGTCGGATCGACAACCGAGGGCGACTGGAGACCGTCGCGAAGCGTCTCGTCGTCGAACTCGATCGTGCGCGACGGCCGTGCCGCTTCTTCACCGGCAAGGTTCCAGTCGTAAATCAGGCTTTCGAGGTTGTCCATGCGGCGTGGAGTTTAGTCGTGCAACAGCGATGCACGCCATCGTCATCCACGCCGCATGAAACAGTCTCGGTGCTACTTGCCTGCGGTGCGGTACGTCACCCGATTTCCGTTGGCCTGCGGAGCGCGCGCATTGCCGGTGGGCGTGCGGATGATCTTCAGCCGGTCGATCTGCTCGGCCGAGGCTTCGATGCCGTCATTCATCAGGATGAACGTGACGCCACGATTGCACTGCGGCGTGGTGAGCGAGCCTTCATACGTGATGTAGCGGCGCATCTCCAACGGCAGGAGCGCCTTCATCAAAACACGCTGGTCGTTGCTGATGCTGGCCGCGGAGTAACAGGCGCGCGGAGCGAGCTTCAGCAGCGCGGTGAGGGCCGGATTCTCATGTCCGCGGCGGATGGCCACCGCGATCACGTAAATCCTGTCGCCCACCTGATGGACGAGGTGAAGCTCGGCCGCGGCGTCGGCCCAGATGTCCAGCTTGTGCTCAGCCGGAACGTGGAAGTGAAACTGCGTGAGCTGCGCAGAGACGGTGCCCCACGTCAGGCGGCCATCGAACATCGGCGTGGCCTTCAGCTCCGTGCCGGTGTTCTTCAGCGTGATCGGAAAGGCCACGTTGCCGGCGTAGTTCACGACCGCCAGCGGCAAGGACTGATCCTGCGTTCGCTGGCTGGCGTTGTTGGCGATCGGCGACTGATTGGCGCCGCTGCAGTACGTCGCCGGCCAGGGGTTAGCCGGTCCCTCCGGGTAGCTCCACGATGTGATCGGGCAGGTCTCGTCGGCCGCGAAAACAGTCACCGCCGCGAGGATCAAGATGAGCGAAAAGGAGATCCGTTTCAGTCGCATGGCAATCCCTCCGTCGGGAGAGAATGACAGACTCAGCCGCTTTTCTCCGTCAACGCAGTGCGTCGCGCAGTTCGATCAGATCCGCCGCGCGCACGACGGCACCGGCGCTTCGTTGCGCGATCGTGGCCGTGCGCAGGCCGAGATTCGCACGCGCCGGGAGGAGCGCCGCGCGGAGATCGTTCACCTGCGAGGCGCGCACGAGTCCGTTCAATGCGGGCGCCGTCGTCCAGGTCATCGCACCTAATCCTGCGGCAGTGCGCAGGAGATTCACTTGCGATTGCAATTCCGTGATGTGCTGCAGGCGGATGATGCCGCCGATGGTCGCGCCTGATGCGGGCGCGGCGGAGGTGATGGCGAGATCGGTGTTGCTGGAGACGTTGAATCCACTGACGTGCGCGATGACGCGATAGACGTACACCGTGCTCGCGGAGACGCTCGCATCGTTGTACGCGACGCCGGCGACGCCGCTGGCGATGGTCGTGCCGTTGCGCACGACGTCGTACGAGCTCGCGCCGCTCAGCGCGTTCCAGCTCAGCGCGACCGACGGCGTGGCGCTGCCGGTGGCGGTGAGCGTGAGCGCGTCGAACACAGGACCATTGGCGACAACCACGAATGACTGCGGCGACGACGCGGCGATGTTCGTTCCCGTCACCACGATGCGATACGTCCCCGCCGCCGCATTCGCGATCTCCACTTCTTCGGTGTTGTCGATGTTGTTCGTGCCGCGCGTGGCAATCGCGGTGGGGTTGTTCGCATCGAGCACGTACGGCGACGTGACGGCGTTGTCAGGACCGATGATGGTGAGATCGAGATCGTTCACCAGCGCCTTCGGTACGAGCTCGTCGGCGACGTACGCGATCTCCGGATCGGCCCAGCCGAGCACGACGCGGAGATTCATCGGCGCCGTGAGCGCGAGTGAGTATTCGTACGAGCCGCTCTGAGTCGCTGCGCCTGTGCGAATACGCGCGCCGGTCGCGTTGTCGGAACGAATCAAATCGGCGGACGCTTGCGCATTCACGAGTCCGAACCCGAACGCGTAATCGGGACCGGCGTTGCCGAGGTCCTCGGCGCCCGCGATCATCAACGTCTTGAGCGCGACGGCGGGCGCGCTGGCACCGCTGAAGGTTTGCTTCCATTGCTGCGCGAGCAATCCCGCGATGCCGGTGACGACCGGCGCCGCCATCGACGTGCCGCTCTTCGTACCGTAGGTGTCGGTCGGCATCGTGGAGTAGACGTTGTAGCCGCGCGCGACGAGCTCCGGCTTCACGCGGCCATCCCGCGCCGGTCCGCGCGAGCTGAACGTGAGCAGCGCCTTGTCGCCACCGACCGCACCGACCGTGACGACGTTTTTCGCGCTGGCCGTGATGCCGATCGTCGTCCACGGCGCATGTTGAAAGTGCTTCGTGATTTCGCACGCGCCCGCGCTGCACTGCGGCATCGGACAGTCGTTGCCGGTGCCGGCCGTCGAGTAACACCAGGTCGTGCTGTAAATCGCGGTGCCGTTGCTGTCCGTGTGGTAGTGCGCGCCGGGAGCGGGCAGAGTGACGGGCGTACCGTCATTGCCGGCGGAACTGACGAAGAGGATGTTCTCGTCGCGCGAGAGTTTGTCGAGAGGTGCGCCGAGGAGAAGATCGTAGGCGCCAAAGTAAGCGTCGAGATCGGGCCAGACGTAACCGGCGCCGACGCCGGTGTACTGCCAGCCCAGCTCGTAGCCCCATGAATTGTTGTCGGCCACCGGATGAATGAGCGGCAGCTGCGCCGCTTTCGTCGACACCCAGTCCTGCCCGTTGTCGAGCACGTTGTAGAGATGAAGTGTGGCGGCAGGCGCCATCCCTTTCGCGGCGGCGCTGCCGAGGCCGGAGCCGCCGATGGTGCCCGCGACGTGCGTGGCGTGACCGGCATCGGATGCGCTGCCGCCGGTCGTGTGCGATGTGAGCCGCCCGCCGAAGTCAGGATGCGTCGACTGCGGATCGGCAAGTTCCATCAGCGAAAGCGTGATGCCGCTGCCGTCGAGCGAATACGGCGCGCTGAACAACTCCGTGACGTGCGAGAGCGCGGCGCTGTTCGCATTCTGCGCGGTGGGGCGCAGGCGAATCGGGCCGAGGATCGTGAAGACGGCGTCTTCGTTCGCGAGCTTTTGCAGTGACTGCGATGGCATCAGCGCGGCGATGCGATGGCCGTACGAAAAGTCGCTCGCGGCCACGACGCCGCCGCTCTTCTCGATGGCGGCGCGCGCATCGGCGAACGCAACGTCATCGTGAAAGATGACGTTCAGCTCCGCCCACTTCGCGCCGCGCTCCGCTTCACGCTTCGCCGTGCGGTGCAGCTTCTCCTCGGCACGCATCGCGCGACCCCGAACCGATCCGCCGCGCACGATCGCCACGAAGCGGCCGTTGCCGATCGGACGTCCGACAATCACGCCTTCACTGGCGAGCTGCGCGCGCTGCGCGTCGCTCAGCGGCGCGTCGAACTGCAGGACGACGTGGCGCGCCGGCGGCTCCCCGTTCGCCGCAAGCGCGACGAGCGTCAGCATCAGACAAACAGGGAGCCACCGGCGGACCATTGCCGCGCAGTATGGGGTGCGCCGCGTCAGCGATTCGTGAAGTTGGCCGCCCGTTTTTCGAGAAAGGCCTGCATCCCTTCCTTCATGTCCGCGGTCGATGCGAGCAATCCGAAAAGCGTCGCTTCGAGGAACTGCCCCTCGGCGAACGGCATGTCGCTGCCGCTCATCACCGCTTCGATCGCCGCACGAACAGCCAGCGGTCCGCGCGTGACGATCTTGCGCGCGAGCTCTTCCGCGGCCGGCAGCAGCTGATCGGCCGGAACGACTTTGTTGACGAGACCGATGCGCTCCGCTTCCGCGGCGCCGATGCGATCGCCGGTCAGGATCAGCTCGAGCGCTATTCCTTTGCCGAGAAGGCGCGCCATGCGCTGCGTGCCGCCGTATCCGGGAATGATCCCCAGCGTCACCTCGGGCAATCCCAGCTGCGCTTTTTCGGAGGCGATGCGCATGTGACACGCCAGCGCGAGCTCGCAGCCGCCGCCGAGGGCGAAGCCGTTGATGGCGGCGATGACGGGCTTCGGAAAGCGCTCGATGGAGAGGAACGTGCGCTGCCCTTTTTCGGCAACCGCTTTGCCGGTGATCGGCGTCATCGTCGCCAGCTCCGCGATGTCCGCGCCGGCTACGAATGCCTTCTCGCCCGCGCCGGTGAGGATCACCGCTTTCACCGAATCGTCGTCGCGCGCGTCGGCGAAGGCGCGGCCGATCTCCTCGACCGTCTCCGCGTTCAGCGCGTTGAGCACCTTCGGGCGGTCGATGGTGATGAAGAGAACGCCGTCGCGATTTTCCGTCTTGATGTTGTTCATGGTCATTGGGCCTTGTCGAACGGCACCGGCTTCTCGCCGGAGTAGTCGTAGAAACCGCTGCCGGTTTTGTTGCGGCCGAGGCGGCCGGCGAGGACCATCTTGCGGAGCAGCGGCGGCGCGGCGAAACGCTTCTCCTGATACTCCTCGTACATCACGTGCGTGATGTAGTAGGTCGTGTCGAGGCCGACGAAATCGAGCAGCGTGAACGGCCCCATCGGGTAGCCGCAGCCGAGCATCATGGCCTTGTCGATGTCTTCGATCGAGCCGACGCCTTCTTCGTAAGCGCGGATGGCGTCGAGGATGTACGGCACGAGCAGGCGGTTCACGATGAAGCCGGAGTTGTCGCGGCAGGAGACCGCTTCCTTGCCCAGCGACTTCGCGAACGCGAACGCCGCATCGAACGTCTCGTCCGTCGTGAGAATGGTGCGCACCACTTCCACGAGCTTCATCAGCGGCACCGGATTGAAAAAGTGCAGGCCGACGAACTGCTTCGGCCGCGCGGTGGCCATGGAGAGCTCGGTGATCGTGAGCGACGAGGTGTTCGACGCGAAAATCGCTTCCGGCTTCACGATCTTGTCGAGCTCCGCGTACGTGTCCTTCTTCAGCTTCGCGTCTTCGATGATGGCTTCGATGACGATGTCGCAATCGGCGAGATCCTGCAGGCTGGTGCTGCCTTTGAGGCGGCTGACGCACGCGTCCATCTCCGCCTGCTGCATCTTCCCCTTCTCGACGAACTTGCCGAGCGATTTCTGAATGCCGGTGAGACCCTTGTCGAGAAAGCGCTGCTCGACTTCGCGCACGACGACGTCATACCCTGCCTGCGCCGCGACCTGCGCGATGCCGGACCCCATGAGCCCGCACCCGAGCACGCCCACTTTTTTGATTGCCATGAGAGAGACTCCTTTCGAATTGCGGGCGCATTCTATGTGAATGCGCCCACTGGAAAAGCGGGGCGAAGTCTCTCCCGAGATTGCGGTGGTTATTTCTTTTTGACGCCGCCGCCACCGTTCTTCTTCTTGCTGCTGCCGCTCTTTTTCGATCCGCCTTTCGAAGACTTACTGGCTGCCATCGTCCCTCCTGAAGATGAAGACCATGCGCGCGCCTGCGGCGACAGGTCCGTCCACTCGAACCTTCGTCAGGTACGCGCCGTTGATGAAATCGTTCTCCTTCATGAATGTGGCATTGCTGCGCAGGGGCTCATGCAGCAGGCAGGCGATCTCGAATGGCGAGCGAAACGAAACCGTCAGCCGTTCCGTGACTGTGTTCGGCGCATAAAACGTGTACCAGCCCATGGCGATGTCGATCACCGATGAGATCTCGACTTCCACGCGATCCACGCGGTTGACGCCCGGCGGCCAGCTGTCGCAACGGAACGGCAGGAGGTACCAGCCATCTCGCGCCTGCACCTCTTGCGCGGCGAACGGCAAATTGCGCGTGCCGTGCGTGGCCTCGATGCGCTCGACGCTCACGACCTCCTTCAACTGCTCGCGCGTGACCGCACCGGAGCGGATCGCTTCCGTGACGCTGTTCTCCGTGACGCCGTCCCCGATCGTGCAATCGAACACCACGTTCACTCCTGGTTCGTACGACGCCGTGGCGAGACGCGCGCCGACCTGGAGCACCGGCTCGCACGCCACGCCCGTCCGCACGGTGAGCACGTGCGATCGATACAGCGATTTCGCATCCGAGAAGAGCGACCGGTCGCCTGACAGAGGCGTCAACTCGATCGTCTCTTCTTCCGTCACGACCCACGGGTGCGACGCGGCCGCTTTGCGAGAATCGGCGGCCAGCTTGTCGCACGCGTAATCACGCGCACGCTCCGTGAACCGCGTCTCCGCCGCCGCCAGAAAGTTGCGCGCAATCTTGATCGGCACATCGTTGTCCGACAGCGGCTTGACCATCGCCAGATGACCTTTGGCCACTGTCTTCACGTCGCCCATCAGTGCCATGTGTGACGCCGAAGACGTCGGCACGATCCGGTCCGCGGTGCCGACGACGTTCCAGCAAAGCAGCGGCGCACGGTCATCGAAATCGCGCGCAGGGTTGCCGCCGTTCGCGATCCGTTCGAGCCAGCGGGCATTGATGTCGCGCAACGCTTCGCTGTACGTCCGCATCTCATCGCCCGTCGCCGAGTGAAGCACGCCGCCCGCCGCTTTCGCCATCGAGGTGCCGTCGTTCGGCGTGCCGTACATGAGCAGACCGATGATCTTCATCTCGTGCCGGGACAGCCTCTCGATCTGCTCGAGGATCAACCGGCGGCAGGCCAGGCCGCCGAGGCTGTGGGCGATGAGGACTACGGCATCGGCGTCGGCGACATATGAATCGAGAAAGAGCTGGACTGTGCCGGCCAGGTCACCGATCTTCGCCGGCTCGAACGCTTTGCCGGTGTGCTTGACGGAGAAGAAGCGCCACGGCAGCGCGGCGTCTTCGGCGAGATACTCGATGAGGCCCTTGAGCGGATTGCGGAACGTCGGCTTTTTGAACCAGGTTTCGAGGAAATCGCCGCCCCAGCCGTGCACGAACACCGCGGCGAGGCGCGGCGGCGGCGTTCGCAGCGCAGGCCAGGCAGCACCGACATCGCCAAGCAGTTCGTGAGGCACAGGCGGACCTCCTTAAGAAATTGTAGCGCTGCGAGTCGCTTATTCTTCGCCCCAATGCCCACTCCCCAGAAGCTCCGCCCCCAGGTCATCCTCCTCGGCCTCGTCTCGCTCCTCAACGACGCGGCGAGCGAGATGATCTATCCGCTCCTGCCGGTCTTCCTCACATCGACGTTGGGCGCGACGCCGGCGGTGGTCGGGTTGATCGAGGGGGCGGCGGACGGGCTCGCGTCCATCCTCAAATATGTGGCCGGTTGGTGGTCGGATCGGATCACGCGCCGCAAGCCGTTCGTCGTTTCCGGATACGCGATGGCGGCGGCGTCACGCGCGATGATTGCCGCGGCTTCGATCTGGCCGCTGGTGCTGTTCGCGCGGCTGTTCGATCGCACGGGCAAGGGATTTCGGTCCGCGCCGCGCGACGCGATCATTGCGGACGTCACGCCGCGCGAGCAGCGCGGCCGCGCGTTCGGCTTTCATCGCGCGCTCGATCACACCGGCGCGGTGATCGGGCCGCTGCTGGCGATGCTGGTGCTGCAGGGCTTTCACTTCTCGCTGCGGCAGACGTTTTACTTTTCGGTAATTCCCGGCGCGATCGGCGTGGTGCTGCTGA
>DASSMK010000344.1:0-34771 GCA_035688915.1 Thermoanaerobaculia bacterium | reverse complement strand
AGCTGCATGAGACGGTGCACCATCATCGTCCCGACGGCAGCGTCTTCCCGATCGAGGAGTGCGAGATCAGCAAAGGGCTCTCGCGCCTCGTCGCCATCAAAGACCATCGCGACTTTTTCATCCGCAAGGACGGGACGTTTTTCCCCGTCTCCTGTCACCTCGAACCGTTGCGCGGACGGCACGGCGGCGCGGTGCTGGAGTTTCGCGACATCACCGAAGATCTGCGCGCGCAGGAAGCGCTGAAGGAAGCGGATCGCCGCAAGGACGAGTTCATCGCCACGCTCTCCCATGAGCTCCGCACCCCGCTCACCGCCATCCTCGGCTGGGCGCGCATTCTGCGCCTGCCCGGCAACGACAACGACACGGTGCACACGGCCATCGAGACGATCAACCGCAGCGCGGAGATGCAGGCGCAGCTGATCGACGACGTGCTCGACATCTCGCGCATCACCACGGGCAAAGTGCAGATCGCGTCGAACGTGGTGAACGTGGCGGAGGTAGCGAAAGCAGCACTGGAGACGGTGCAGCTCGCGGCGTCGGCGCGCGCCATCCGCATGGTCAGCAATCTCGACGCGCGCGAGCCGCTCGTCCTCGGCGACGCCAATCGCCTGCAGCAGGTCGTCTGGAATCTGCTGTCGAACGCGATCAAGTTCACGCCGGAAGGAGGCGAAGTGCGGCTGGACGTGCGGCGGTCGGGCAGCGAAGTGTCGGTTATCGTGAAAGACAGCGGCATCGGCATTCGTCCCGACTTTCTGCCGCACATCTTCGAGCCGTTCCGCCAGGCCGAAAGCACCTCCACCCGCGTCCACGGCGGCCTCGGACTCGGCCTCTCGATCGTCCGGTATCTCGTTGAGCTTCACGGCGGCCGGATCAGCGCGGAAAGCACGGGCAACGGCGAAGGCTCGACGTTCATCGTGGAGTTGCCGCGGCTGCGCGCGGCGGCGGCGCTCGCGGATATGGCAACCGATGAAACAGCCGACGCGCCGGCAAGCGAGCGGCGCGAGCTGACGTCGCTCGAGAATTTGTCCGTGCTGGTGATCGACGACCAGCCCGACCTGCGGCAGTACATCTCGGAAGTGCTGCGGCGCGCGGGCGCGAAGGCGAGCGATGCGGCATCGGTGCGTGAAGGCATAGCGGCCGTGGAGCGCGATGCGCCGAATGTAGTGCTCTGCGACATCGCCATGCCGCACGAGGATGGCTTCGTGTTCATCGAGTGGATGCGGAAGCAGGCGCGCGCGATTCCGGTCGTGGCCATCACCGCGTTCGGCGGCGAGAACGACGAGGAGCGCGTGATGGCCGCCGGATTCGCGAGCTACATCCGCAAACCGGTGGAGCCGTCGGACCTGAGCCGCGCCGTGGCGGGAGCGGCGAGACGCGCGTGAGGTTCACGACGCCACTCCACAGGTAGGGAAAATGCGCCGAGCGACTCTCCTTCTGGCGGAGGGGAGTTATGTCCGACGACCACGATGATGGAGTGACCCGGCGGAAGTTCATTCAGGCGACGACGGTCGCCGTCGGTGCGGCGGCGTTTCCGTTCGAAAGTCTGCTGGCGCAGGCGACGCCCATTTCCAGGGCGAAATACACGCGCTACAACGTCACCAGCCCTGAAGGGCAGAGGGCGCTGGCCAGCTACGCGAAGGGCGTACAGGCCATGCTCAACCTGCCGGCCGATCATCCGCAGAACTGGTTCCGCAATGCGTTCGTCCATCTGATGGACTGTCCGCACGGCAACTGGTGGTTTTACGTCTGGCACCGCGGCTATATCGGCTTCCTCGAAGAGACCATTCGCAATCTGAGCGGCGACATGGATTTCGCGCTGCCCTATTGGGATTGGACCGAGCTGCCGCAGATCCCCGATCCGATGTTCGACGGCCCGCTCAATCCGCGCAACATGCCGTTCGAGCGCTACACCGGCAATCTCTCCGACTTTACGAATTTCATTCAGGCGCCGCTGCAGACGTACTGGAACGGCCTCACTGCGGCGCAATTGGCGCAGCTGAACGTGCGCGGCTATCCGACGTTCGACGACTTCTGGTACAGCGTCAATGGCTATGACCCGGCGTCGCAGAATGCGTTTGCCGGCAACATCGCTTACGCCACGACGTGCGCGGCGCGTTATCTCACGCGCGCGAATCCTAAATTCGACGCGGCCACCGCTTACGACGTGTCGCGGCACGTCGTCCGCTCCGGCATCAAGCCGAAGGACTTTTACAACGCGAACATCGCGCTGAGTTTCACCAGCTCCAAGACCCCGTCGCACAATACCCAGCCGAGCGCCAGCACGAATTTCTCCATCCTGGAAGGCATGCCGCACAATCAGGTGCACAACTACATCGGCGGCGTCGGCCCGCTCGATCCGGGTCCTTACGGCAACATGACCAATTTCCTCTCGCCGGTCGATCCGATCTTCTTCCTGCACCACGCGAACATGGACCGCCTCTGGGACGTTTGGACGCGCAAGCAGAAGCGCCTCGGCCTGCCGTATTTGCCCTCGGGCGCCGATCTGAAGACGCTGGCGGAGGAACCGTTCCTCTTCTTCGTCAATGGCAAAGGCGATTACGTCGGCACCAGCCACGCCGGCGATTACTTCAGCACGGACCGTTTCGATTATCAGTACGCGCCCTCGACTGACGATCAGACGTCCGGCGGTTATGCCGCACCAGCCGCGAAGCAGACGGCGATGGCGGTGAAGGCGGAGATGAAGGGCAATGTCGCCACGCTGTCCATTCCGCGCGAAGCTGTCATGGCGCATCTCGCGGGCGATGAGCCGTCGCTCATTGCGGAAGTGAGAATCCAACGTCCCAGCCCGACGTCGCTGACACGCTCGTTCGACGTGATGATCGGTGCTCCGGCGAGCATGACCGAGGCCGATCCGAGCAGTCCTTTCTTCGCGGGACGGATCGCGTTCTTCGGCAGCATGAGGCACGCGATCGGCGGCGGGCACGACATGGAAATGCCGGAAGAGGCGACGTTCGCGGTGCCGCTGCCAATGCAGCGCGCCGCGTTCCAGAACCTCGATGCGGCGAACGTAGCGATTTCGGTTCGCGTCGTTCCTGCACACAAGCTCGGTAAAGCGACGCCGGTGAAAAGCGTCACGGTGCGCAGCGTGCAATGATTTCCATCGATGCACGCACCGCTCGCCGCGTTCACGCTGTTCGCGCTCCTCACGCAACAGTCGTCGTCGTGCCGTGAGCTCACGCTCGTCCTCCCGCATGAATTGCGGGAGGAAGAGTCCGCGGTGCTGCTCGTCTCCGTCGGCGTCATCCCGCGCGGCGCGCGCATCGAAATCACCACCCCCTCCGGCCGCCCCCTCGGCACCATCTCGCCCTACGGAATCCGCGCCGGCCGCGAAGCCGGCACCTACACCGTGCCCCTGCCGGCCAACGCCATCTCCGGACGACACGTGACGCTGCGCTTGTCGCTGGCGTTCAACGGCAAACACCGCGCACCGGCGAAGAAGGAAGTGAAGGGTGTGCGGGTGGTGGTTACCAAGGAGTGATGAGCACCATCGCCACCGCGAATCCGTTCTCCCTCGCGACGATGTCGAATGAACATCCGTCGCCATACAGCTGCGCCAGGCGCGCGCGTGTATTGGAGAGCCCCAGGCCCTCGCGCGCGGGTACGTCGTGGTGACGGGAGCGTCCGTTGTCATCGACGGCGATGTGAACCTCGCCACTGCGGATTTCTGCGTGTACAGAGACGCGGCCGCCCGTCTCCGGCAGAAGGCCGTGGCGCAGCGCGTTCTCGACTAGCGGCTGCAGCAGGAAGCTCGGCACGAGCGTCGCCTGCGCGTCGTTCGCTCGTCTCGATGATGAGCTCCGCGCGTCCTGCGAAGCGGATGTTTTCAATGGCCACGTAAGCTGCGAGCGAGTCCAACTCCTCATTGAGCGGCACTTCCTCGCGGTCCTGAACGTTCGAGCACGCGCACGACGAAGTGCCGCAGCTCCGCGGCCATTCGTTGCGCGGTGGACGCATCGTCAAGGTTGCGCCTGGAAGACTCGAAAGAGCTTGTTGGCGAGAACGAAGATGGTCAGGTGAAGGCATGGAATGCGAGAGCCGCGACGAAATGGACGCCCGACGAATCGCCACCGTTGGCGACGCCGGTAGGGAACCGCGGTCGCCACACGCGGGCAGCCTCACGCTTCCTTTGGACTTCACCGCGACGTGCTGCATGTAGGCGGTCCGCTGCTGGACGCGCTCGAGAAATGCCGTCAATGACGGGCTCGACCTCGCCGCCACCAGTTCGCGCACTCGCGTCAGCGCCAGCTGCAGCGGCTCTCGTTCGACGGGCTTGAGAAGGTACTGCACGGCCGCCGCGCGGAACGCCTCGAGCGCGGTGCAAGATGCCGCGGATGGACGGCTTCGAGGTCGTGCGGCGCATCCCCGAGGAGTCGCGGCCGCTGATCGTTTTTGTCACGGCGTACCAGCAGTACCGACGAGCCGCTCGCGCGAAAGCGCATCCGCAGTCTCCTGCACGCCGCTCAACGATCGCCGAGGTGATCGTTGAGCGGCTGATTCTGGTGCATCGTCGCATGATCGTTCAAGACGCCTCGTGCGACATTCGAGCAGCGGTGACCGCCGCGTCATCTGATCACAATCTCGTCACAAAGCCGTTCGGGGAAGCGCGTGCCGCCGTGACAATTCACGCGAGCGTGAGGAGCCTCTAACACGCATAGGGACACCATCGAATGACTCGAACACTCCTTGCCCTGCTTCTGGTTTTCGTACAGCTTCCGCTCGCCGCGGCGACGCGCAGGCGAGCGGTGGAGCATCGGCCACCGGTCACAGTGCCAGCAGGCGTAGTGACAGCAGCACATCAAGCGGCCGAGGCGGCATTGAAGGCCGGCGTTCCTGCGGTTCAGATCGCGGTGTCGCGACGCGGTCAGATCGTCTACTCGGAGGCTTTCGGCGTCACTGATAAGGAAAGCGCGACTGCCGCGACACCGCGGTCGGTGCAACTGGTCGCGTCGATTACGAAGCAATTCACCGCAGCGGCGATTCTCCGCCTCGCCGAGCGTGGCGCCCTGACACTCGACGATCGCATTGAGAAGTTCCTCCCTGAGCTCGACACCAAAGGAGCGACGATCACGCTGCGGCACCTCCTCACGCACACGTCAGGAATCACCGCGCCTCCGCCGAATCCTCAATCGCAGCTCACGCGCGAGCAGCTCATCACGTTCCTCAACGGCCAGCCGCTCGCGTTCACGCCGGGCACCGACTGGAGCTACAGCAACTTCGGCTACATGCTGCTCGGCCATGTGATCGAATCGGTCACCGGCAGCTCGTTCGCTGATTTCATCCATAGTGAGCTCGCGTTGCCGCTCGGGCTCCTCGACACAGGCGTCTGCGGAACGAACAACCTGCCGGTGCCGGACGGCTACAGCTTTGTCCAGGGAACGTGTATCCGTAAGCCGGCACCCAATATGTCGGTTCCGTTCGCGGCCGGTGCGCTTTGCTCCACCGCATCGGATCTCGCTCGCTGGTCGTACCTGCTCGCAAACGGGCGCGTGCTGCTTCCTGCCTCATACGCGACCATGACCACTCCCACACGACTCGCAAATGACACCGTCGTCGGTTATGGCCTCGGCTTGTACCTTCCGCTCAGTGTGGTGGGCCATCCGGCCGTGTATCACGACGGCCTGATCGCGGGCTTTAACAGTTTTCTCGTCTATTTCCCGGCTGACGACATAAGCGTTGCGGTGATCTCCAACGCTTTTCCTCTGCCGATGGACACCCAGAGCTCGCTGCTCATTGGACTAGCCGTGGCGAAAGCGGCGCTCGCCGCGCCTTAATCGCGCAATTCGAAAACGACACAAGAGGCGAGGTCCATTACCGCAGATCGCGCTTCCCACGATTCACCCCGCCCCAGCACCCATCTCGAGATATTTAGGAGACGCATTCAATGACCCGACGCTACGCTCTCGCTCTGCTCATGCTGCTTGCACTCGCCGCGACGCCGCTCGCCGCGCAGACGACCGCGGGAGATCTCATCTGGCAACCCGGTGGCGCAGTTCCCTCGGGTCCGCTCACATACATTGACTTCACCCGGCCGGTGACAATGGATGGCACGGTCACAGACGTCACGCTTCGCTGGATCAGCGAGGCGCCGTGCACCGAGCAAATCAAGTTTCGCTTCTTTCGCCCCGGCGCTGGCGGGCCGCTGGGCGCGCTCGAACTGGTCGGCACCGCCGGGCCATTCACCTCGGCCAACCCGGCACCTCCCGGCGTCTTCCCGGACAACAACGTCATCAGGCTCACGTTTCCGGCCATCGCGGTCAAGCGCGGCGACGTTCTCGCTGTGACCCAGATGAAGTCTGGTTGTGGTGGTGCCGGCGTCGTCGCCGGCCGCGCCGACGACATCGTCTATGAGACCAGCGTTGACTTCAACGGCGGCGCGCTGAGCGCGAGCAACACCATCGCTCGTACCGGCTTCCGGTTGAACGCCGCCGCACATACGAGTCCGTTCCGCCCTGTCGGCGTCATCCCCGTTGCCGGCTCCGCTGCAGGCGCGTTCGGTTCGTTTTTCCGAACCGAGGTGACGATCAGCAACCCGAGCCCGTATGGGATGGGGGTGGCGCTCGTTTATTTATCACCCTGCCGGCCGGAGCGCAGAGCCCGACGATGCAAGGAAGACCACGCTCCTCCTGGGGAACGAAAGCCGGACCTACACCGATCTCGTGGCCACGATGGGACAGACAGACGTCGGCTCGATCGACGTGCTGACCACCGGCTTCACGCCTGTGATCACTACGCGCGTCTATAACGACGCCGGCACAGAGGGGACGTCCGGGTTTACGGAAGAGGTGGTCACTTCTTACGAGGCGATCCGGAGCGGCGCATACGCCGACTTTACGATCGCAGCCGATCTGACGAACTACCGCGTCAACGTCGGCATCCGCACCCTCGGCGAATCCTCGACGTTCAAAGTGACGGTTTACGACGTCACCGGCGCGCTGGTGGGCGAAACAGCGGAGCGGACGGTCGCCGCCGACTACTTCGAGCAGATCCCGCTGAGCAAGTTCCTCTCGGGTATTACGCCGCCCGGGGGCGGTCTCGCGCGCATCCACGTCACGAGCGGCGGATCGGTCATCTTCTATACGGCCACGAACGACAACCGCACGAACGACGGCAGCCTGAAGATGCTTACCATGCGCTAATGACGTTCGCTTCCGATTCATATTGGAGATCGACTCGATGGTCCGCCGATGGCTCGTATCTTTAGTCTTCCTTGCTGCAGTGACGGTGTCGGCAGAGACGCCTTCCACTGGCACCGTCGTACCGGGAATGGTCTCCTACGACCAGTTCGCGTCCGCGCTGTTGACGAAATATCAGATTCCGGGTACCGCCATCGCGGTGGCGCGTAATGGCAAGCTCGTTTTCGCTCGCGGGTATGGCTACGCGAACAAGGCCACCGGCGAGCTGGTGCAGCCTGACTCGCAATTCAGAATTGCGAGCCTCGCGAAGCCGATCACTTCGGCCGCAATTCTTCTTCTCGTGCAACGCGGAAAGCTGACTCTCGATCAGCGCGTGTTCGATGTTCTGTCCTATGAGCCACTGCCGGGAGAGACGGTCGATCCTCGCCTGCCCACGATCACGATCCGAAACCTGCTCGAACATTCTGGCGGATGGAATCGCGAGACGACGTTCGATCCGATGTTCCTGCCGCTCCCGATCGCCGTCGCGACAGGAACGCCGGCGCCCGCAACGACAGACAGCATCATCCACTACATGATGGGAAAGCCGCTCCAATTCAATCCCGGAACTGAATACAACTACTCGAACTTCGGCTATGTACTGCTGGGGCGCGTCATCGAAACGATCACCGGGCAGCCGTATGAGAAATTCGTCCGGGAACAGGTTCTCTCGCCCAGTGGCGCCGCATGCATGCATATCGGTCATTCGCTGCAAGCGCAGTCGCTGCCGAAGGAGGTGAAGTATTACGACTTTCCGGGAGCGCCATTGGTGCCGTCGATCTATGGAAACGGGACCCTCGTCGCCCGGCCCGACGGCGGCTTCCATCTCGAGGCCATGGATTCCCATGGCGGATGGGTGGCCTCGACAATCGACTATCTCCGATTCGTGCTCTCTGTCGATGGCAGGAACGATCCTCCCGACATTCTGCCGGCAGCGACGATCAAGACGATGATCGCCCGGCCGGCGATCCCCTCATGGGCGCCGCCGGCGCCGTCGTACTACGCCAAGGGATGGCAGGTCGCGCCTGCAAAGGGCGGCGACGCCAACTGGTGGCACCTGGGCAACCTTGCGGGAACGTCGACCATCGTCGTCCGCAACTCCGCCGGCGTCACGTGGGCCGCCTTCTTCAACGGTGCGCCTTCGAACTGGACCACCTTCATTGAAGAAGTCGACTCGGGGATGTGGGCCGCTTTGGCCGGCGTCACGGCCTGGCCCTCCTCCAACGAGTTCGAATCGTTTGCCCCCTGTGTCGCGGGTAGCCGCCGCCGCGCTGTGCACCAGTGATGGCGTGATCGATTGAACGCAAGAACGCCGGCTCAGGCATTACGGGCTCGGGCTGTTCATGACCGTCGGCAGCGCATTGCGCGAACGCCCCCTCGCTCGAACGCCCGTTCAGTGCCGCACTGCGTGGTTGCGCGACACTTTCACCAGCGAGATCACGGCAGTCTGTGGCGCGTACCGATCATCACCCGAGTACGTGACGGTGACGCTCGTCGCGTTGGCGCTGACGCCGATCGCATCGGCGTACGAGAGCGTTCCGGAACTGCGTGACTGCGCGCGTAACGGACCGTCGACGGTTCTCGCCGTCGTGCCGTTTTCGACAACAGTGACGGTGCCGGTCGGCGCGGAGGCGTAGCCGACAGCCCAGATGCGCAATGTGTCAGGCGCTGGCGAAGACGTGGCAAGGTGGACTGCCGCACGGCCGACCGTGGCGGTGAACTGCTTCGAGGCCGGGAGGAAGTTCTCGTCGCCGCTATACGACACCACGTACGTGTGCGTGCCGGGCGTCAACGCCGGCCCGGCGGTCCACGTGACGGTGGCGGTGCCGAGGATGAGGGGGAGGGCTGTGGCGATCGGAATGCCGTCTTGCGTGATCGTGATGCGTCCGGCCGGCGGCACGTAAACGCTGTCGCTCGACACTTTTGCGGTGAAGCGGTTCGACGGTCCGTAAACCAATGGCGACGAAGTCGTGACGCTGACTGCCGATGCGGCGCGAATCGGCGGTGCCACGGTCGCGATCAGGTGCGTTCCGGCGTTGGTGCCGTCCGTGATCCACGGTTGAACCGAAGTCGGATCATCGCTGGCGGCGAAAAATGCGGTGTCGCCGGCAGTGATCAGCGAACGCCGTGTTCCGCCCGGCAGCCAGTTCGCAGGCTGCGTCGGAAAGATCGCGTGCGTACCGGCGGCTGTGCCGTCGCTGACAAACAGCTGCACATTCGAGGACGGCTCAGAGCCCCAGTAATACACCCGCGTGGCTGCCGGCGCGACCGACAGCACGCCGCCGTTTGGCCCGAAACTGTCGGCGACCATCGTCGTTCCGGCATCGGTGCCGTCGCTGCGCCACAGCTCCCGGCCATGTTCGCCGTCGTCCAGGGCAAAGTACGCCGTCTCGCCGACCACAGTCAGCGATCCGCCTTTCGCCACACGAATCATGCGTGTGCCGGCAGCGGTGCCGTCGCTGAAGCCCAAGCCTGTGCGGTTGAAGAAAAACAGTCCCTGCGAATTGATCGCGGCTGAGTACTGGCCCGGAGCGAATGAGCCGGCGCTGCCCGGCGTGAGGTCGCTCACCAACCGCGTCCCCGCGCTGGTGCCGTCGGTGAGCCAGATCTCATCGCCGGTATCGGCAGCACGTCCGGCGAAAAACACGCCTTTCCCGCTCGCGAGGAGACCGTACGCAGGAGTTGTCGTCAGTTGCGTCGTCCCAGCGGGAGTGCCGTCGCTCTTCCACAGCCCGAATTCGGTGCCGACGAAAACCGCGCCGTCGTGCGTTGCGGACGATGTGAAGGTGGTCGTGCCGACCGTCGGCCGGACCGTCGCGAGCAGCGTCTCGCCGGTCTCGTCGTGACGCCACAACTCGCGTGTACCGTTGGTGAGGTAGAACAGGCGGCCGTTCACTGCGCCGAGGAAAGCGGAGCCGGTTGGCTGATCAGGAGTGATCGGAAATGTCCCGGCTTTCGTGCCGTCGCTCCGCCAGATCTTCGTATCTGTGCGAACCGAAAAATAGAGCGCGCCGTCGAGCACAGCCGCCGTTCCCGGGAGAGCGACGGGATTCACGTCGGTGCCGGCAAGTGGGAACGTTCCGGCGGCGGTGCCGTCTGTGCGCCACAGCTCCGCCGGTCCTGCCGCCGTTTGAATGGTAAAGAAGACGACGTTGCCCGCGGGGCCGATGTAGCTCGGCTCAGACGCGTCTGCACCGAACGCAAAGAAGGTGAGCAGGACGATGAGACCGAGGGAGATGCGCACTGGAAGGACCTTATTCAATGAGTGATCAACGAACAAATGAAGAACTCACAATGCGCGGGGAAACGCCTCAATCAGAGCGATGCAGATCGGTGTAATTTTTTTTGGTAGCGCATACGGGATTCGAACCCGTGTTACCGCCGTGAGAGGGCGGCGTCCTAGACCCCTAGACGAATGCGCCACATCGAAGAAGCGTGGGCGGGGACGCGGAAGATACCGTGCGGTGTCTTCGCGGTCAAGGGCGGTTAACTTCAGGCGTGGCGGTGACATTCCCGTCGCCGCCGCGCGCCGCGCGAACGCTACAATCGCCGGCCGGATGAAATCGCTCACGGTGCGGCTCGCAGTCGTCTGCTTCACCCTCGCCGCGACTGCCTTCGCGCACGACTTCGACGCGCTGCACTACCGCGTCGAGATCGTCATTCCGGAGCAGGGGAGCGAGATCCGCGGCGTCACCACGATCGAGCTTGCGGCGCTCGGCGCCACCGCGCGGCTGCCGCTCGACTTCACCGGCATGACCATAGACGCGATCGACGTCGACGGCGCCGCCGCGAGCCACACGCGCAATGCCGACACGCTCACCATCGCGCTGCCGCATGAGACGCACGACGGCGAACGCCTCGAGGTCGCCATCCGCTATCACGGTAGCCCCGCCGACGGCCTGGTCATCCGCAAAAACAAATACGGCCACGACACCTTCTTCGCCGATAACTGGCCCGATCGCGCGCACGCGTGGTTTCCATCCATCGATCGTCCCGGCGACAAAGCCACCGCCGAAGTCATCGTCACCGCGCCCGATCGCTATGACGTCGTCGCGAACGGCGCGCGCATCGCCAGCATCAGTCAGCAGAACGGCATGCGGCGCACCGAATGGCGCGAGCGCGAGCCGATCCCGCCCTACTGCATCGTCGCCGGTGTCTCCGAATTCGCCATCCTCGACGTCGGCCGCTGGAGCGGCGTCGATCTCTCGCTCTGGGCCTACCCGAAAGATCGCGAGGCCATCGAACGCGGCTTCGCGCGCGCGCCCGCCATCGTCGACTCCTTCACCTCGCTGTTCGGCCCGTTCTCGTACGAGAAGCTCGCGCTCGTCGAATCGTCCACGCGCTTCGGCGGGATGGAGAACGCCAGCGCGATCTTCTTCGATGAAAAACTCTTCGACGGCGAAGACCGCACCAGCATCGCGGCGCACGAAATCGCGCACCAGTGGTTCGGCGACGCGGTCACCGAATCGGAGTGGCGCGACCTCTGGCTGAGCGAAGGCTTCGCCACGTACTTTGCGAGCGTCTTCTTCGAGCGCGCCGATGGTGTGGAAACGTTCCGCACGCGAATGATCGCCGCGCGCGATCGCTATCTGAAGGTGTACGGCGCCGCGCCGCCGCCCGTGCACGACTCGTCCATCACCGATCTCTTCGCACTCCTCAATCGCAACAACTACGAAAAAGGCGCGTGGGTGCTCCACATGCTGCGGCGGCAGATGGGCGACGCAAAGTTCTTCTCCGCCATCCGCGATTACTACGCCTCCTATCGCAACGGCGTCGCCTCCACCGACGACTTCCGCCACGTCGTCGAACGCCACGCCGGCCGCCCGCTGGGCTGGTTTTTCGAGCAGTGGCTCGATGAGCCAGGACTGCCGCGACTCGAGATCGCGCACAGCTGGAACGCGAAGACGAAACGCCTCGACTTGCGCATCACGCAAACGCAAAAGTCGCCGGTTTTCACCTTTCCGCTCGATCTCGACATCGACGGAAAACGTGTGACGATCGATGTCAGTGAGCGCGTGACCACGCAATCGATTGCTGCGGATGCGGCGCCGGCGCACGTCGTCGCCGATCCCGATTCATGGCTCTTCGCGGTGATCCGCTAGCGCGATCTTCATCCCCCCGCCTCCCTTTCTCATCCCGGAATTCAAGACCTCCATCACATCAGCATTGCCGTAAGAAATCGGAACCTCTAGGGTGCGCGAATCGCTGTCTAGTCGCGTCCGAAAAGAGACTCCATGCACCTGCCATCTCGCGCCACTCGTGTCGCTACCCGTGTCCCCACGCGCCGCCGCATCACCGCTGCACTGACGGCTTACGCGCTCGTGCTGCAAGGCGTCATCACGGCCGGAATCACCACTCCGCTGGCCGCGCAAACGCCGCCGCCGGTACCGCTCTCGCGTACTGCGGCCGCCACTGCGACGACGCCGTACGCGGTCGTGTTGAGCGCCGTTTCGACGGAGTTCGACGCGATCAGCGGCATCGCTGCGTACGCGCCGACGAACGAGCTGGCCATCGCCGCGGGAGCGACCGGACACGACTTCGAATTGATCGCGGCGGATGGCAAACATCGCGCGTTCTCCGCGGCCGAGGGTCTGGCGCGAGGCGCGCGGATCGCGACGAGCCGCGGCGAAGCGGGCACGATCAAAGCCGGCAGCCTGTTTGCGCCAGCTGCAAACAAGATCGTGCGCGTCTCCGCGGATGGCGCGACGGTGCAGGCGGCATGGGCCACGCTTCCGTCGACCGAAACGATCAACGCGATCACCGTCGATCGCGGCGGCGCATTCGGCGGCGACGTCATCGCCGTCACGGAAAGCGGCGGCGTCTGGCGCATCAACGCGAGCGGCGCGGCTGTGCGCATCGCCACCACCGGCGTCGCACTCGGATCCGTCACGACGCTCGCCGATGACGCGGGACGTCACGGCCCGTGGTCCGCGCGCATTCTCGCGGGCGCCGCGCAGCAGCCGATGCTCTACGCGATCGCCGCGGACGGACAGATCACATCGCATCAGACCAGCGTCGTGGCGCGCGATCTCGCGGTCGTCACCGCGCATGAGAACTTCTTCGGCGTCGACCCGGCCGATCACAAAGTGTGGGGCGCGCGCTCCGGCGCGTTCGCTGCGATGGTCGGCGACGTCGTCCTCGCGCAGTCCTCGCCCGGCGTGTTGCTGCGCGTGCATTGGAACGGCACGGCCTTCGAGTCGAGCGAGCTCGCGCGCGTCGCGCAGTGGCAGCAGATCGTCTTCGCATCCGCGGGCGTCAGCGAGATCCCGACCGCGCGCCGTCCGTACGACGCCATCGCGGTGGTGCGTCACGCGCCCGTGATGAACAGCGGCCGCGTCGAAGGCGCGCTGTGGCAGCTCGCGCCGGAAAGCGTCACGCTCGACGGCACCGACGTCATCACCTCTGACCTGCTCGTTCCCGGCGCGCCGCACGTGGTCGTCTCCGGCTCGCCGTCGTTCGGCGGAACGGTGGAAGGCAACGGCGCCGCCACCCCCTCCACCCACACCATCTCCCTCGGCGGCAGCTCCACCCTCGGCCACCTCCTCACGCGCACCGACGCCATGACCATTCCACCGGTCGCAGCGTTCACGCCGACGACGGCGACGCGCGATGTGGCGCTGACGAATGAGAACGACACGCCCGGCGACTTCACGACGCTGCGCGATCTCTCCATCGCCGGCAACGCGGGCGCCGTGTCGATCCCGCCCGGCACCTACGGCAAGTTCTCCGCCGCCGGCCGCACCGCGTTCATCCTCGGCGTCACGGGTTCGACGACGGCGTCGCAGTACCAACTCGATTCGCTCACGATGACGGGCGGCAGCGAGCTGCGTCTGGCCGGCCCCGTGACGCTCACGTTGAACAACGGCGCGACATTCACCGGCTCGACGATCGGCGCCGCGGAGACGCCGCGGCAACTGGTGATGCGTATCGCGGGCGGCGTGCTGCGCGTCGGCGGCAATGGCGTGCTGTACGCGATCGTGCGTGCGCCGCAATCGAGCGTGATCGTGGAAGGCGGCGCGCGGCTGCGCGGCACTGTGTCATGCGATCGCGTCGACATCAGCGGCGTCATCCAGCTCACGGAAACCGACATCCCGCCGCCGCCGGTGAATCGTCCGCCGGCCGTCGATGCCGGCGCGGATACCACCGTCACGCTGCCCGATGTGGTGGCGCTGAACGGCAACGCCACCGATGACGGACTGCCCGCCGGCAGCACGCTCGCGTACCAGTGGTCGCGCGTGAGCGGGCCGGCCGAGGTGACGTTCGGGGACCAGCAGAAGGCGGTGGCGAGTGCGGCGTTCACGGTGCCCGGCACGTACGTGCTGCGGCTCACGGCGAACGATGGACAGCTTGCTTCGAGCGATGAAGTGACGGTCACCGTCAAGCCGCGCAACGTCGCGCCGGTGGTGAATGCGGGCGCGGATCTGAACATCGAGCTGCCGGCCACTGCGTCGCTGCACGGCGACGTGCAGGACGACGGCTTGCCGCAGGGGACGGTCGCGTCGAAGTGGACGAAGGTGGGCGGCGCTGGCAACGTGACGTTCGCCGACGAGCGCGCGCCGATCACGACGGCCACATTCTCCGTCGCCGGCACTTACGTGCTGCGCCTCACCGCGGATGACGGTGAGCTGACCGCGAGCGATGACGTGGAAGTGCACGTGGCGCCGGAGAATCTCGCGCCGGTCGTGAGCGCGGGCGACGACGTCTTCGCCGTGGTGACGCAACCGGCGACACTGAATGGGCGCGCGACCGACGACGGCCTGCCGGCCGGTTCGACGCTGACGACAAAGTGGACGCGCGCGAGCGGTCCGGCCGCGGTCACGTTCGCGGACGACACGAAACCGATAACAACGGCGACGTTCGGCACCGCGGGCATTTACGTGGTGCGGCTGACGGCGACGGATGGCCGCTTCACGATCAGCGATGACGTGACGGTGACCGTCGATCCGGCGAACGCAGCGCCCACGGTGAACGCGGGGGCGGATCAGGTGATCGCTTTGCCTGCGGTCGCTACGCTCGCTGGTGATGCGAAAGACGACGGCTACCCGCGCGGATCGCAGCTCACGTACACGTGGTCCGGTTCCGCGAGCTTCGCGGATTCGCACGCGCTGAGTACGACTGCCACATTCGCCGCCGCGGGCACGTACACGCTGACGCTGACGGCGACGGACGGCGTGCTCACCACGACCGATGAACTGGTCATCACGGTCGATCCGGCGAACGCCGCGCCGACGGTGAACGCGGGCGCGGATCAGATCATCGCGCTGCCTGCGATTGCCACGCTCACCGGCGATGCGAAAGACGACGGCTACCCGCGCGGATCGCAGCTCACGTACACATGGTCCGGACCGGCGACGTTCGCCGATTCGCACGCGCTGAGCACGACCGCGAGCTTTGCGAGCGCGGGGACCTACACGCTCACGCTGACCGCGACGGACGGCGTGCTCACAACCACCGACGACATCACGATCATCGTTGATCCCGCGAACGCCGCGCCGACAGTGAACGCAGGCGCGGATCAGATCATCGCGCTGCCTGCCGTCGCTACGCTCACGGGCGATGCGAAAGACGACGGCTATCCGCGCGGATCGCAGCTCACGTACATGTGGTCCGGTCCCGCCACCTTCGCGGATTTGCACGCGCTGAGTACGACCGCCAGCTTCGCGAGCGCGGGGACATACACGCTCACGCTGACCGCGACTGACGGCGTGCTCACGACCACCGACGAAGTGGTCATCACCGTCGATCCGGCGAATGCCGCGCCGACGGTGAACGCGGGTGCGGATCAGATCATCGCGTTGCCCGCGGTAGCGACGCTCACCGGCGACGCAAAAGACGATGGTTACCCGCGCGGATCGCAACTCACATACACGTGGTCCGGTCCCGCCACCTTCCCGGATTTGCACGAGCTGAGCACGACCGCCACGTTCGCGAGCGCGGGCACGTACACGCTGACGCTCACCGCCACAGACGGCGTTCTCACCACCACCGACGAAGTCACCATCATCGTTGATCCAGCGAACGCCGCGCCGACGGTGAACGCAGGCGCGGATCAAATCATCGCGCTGCCCGCGATCGCCACGCTTGCTGGCGATGCGAAAGACGACGGCTACCCGCGCGGATCGCAGCTCACGTACACGTGGTCCGGTCCCGCGAGCTTTGCGAGCGCAGGGACGTACACGCTCACGCTCACGGCCACGGACGGCGTGCTCACCTCAACCGACGAAGTCGTGATCACCGTCGATCCGGCGAACGCCGCGCCGACAGTGAACGCAGGCGCCGATCAGATCATCGCGCTGCCTGCCGTTGCCACGCTCACCGGCGACGCGAAAGACGACGGCTACCCGCGCGGATCGCAGCTCACGTACACGTGGTCCGGTCCGGCGACGTTCGCCGATTCGCACGCGCTGAGCACGACGGCGAGTTTCGCCAGCGCGGGGACGTACACGCTGACGCTCACCGCGACTGACGGCGTGCTCACCGCCACCGACGACGTGATCATCACGGTTGATCCGGCGAACGCCGCGCCGACGGTCAACGCAGGCGCCGATCAGATCATCGCGCTGCCCGCCATCGCCACACTCACCGGGGACGCAAAAGATGACGGCTACCCGCGCGGATCGCAGCTCACGTACACGTGGTCCGGTCCCGCAACCTTTGCCGATTCGCACGCGCTGAGCACCACCGCGAGCTTTGCGAGCGCCGGGACGTACACGCTCACGCTGACCGCGACGGACGGTGTTCTCACAACCACCGACGACGTGACCATCATCGTTGACCCGGCGAACGCCGCGCCGACGGTCAACGCAGGCGCGGATCAGATCATCGCGCTGCCCGCGATTGCCACACTCACCGGCGATGCAAAAGACGACGGCTATCCGCGCGGTTCGCAGTTGACGTACATGTGGTCCGGTCCCGCAACCTTCGCGGATTCGCACGCGCTGAGCACCACCGCGAGCTTCGCGAGCGCGGGCACGTATACGCTGACGCTCACCGCCACAGACGGCGTGCTCACCACGACCGACGATGTCGTGATCACCGTCGATCCGGCGAACGCCGCGCCAACGGCGAACGCCGGCGCCGATCAAATCATCGCGCTGCCTGCCATTGCCGCCCTCACCGGCGACGCAAAAGACGACGGCTACCCGCGAGGCTCGCAGCTCACGTACACGTGGTCAGGTCCCGCAACCTTCGCGGACTCCCACGCGCTCAGCACCACCGCCACCTTCACCGCCGCCGGGACGTACACGCTCACGCTCACCGCCACGGACGGCGTCCTCACCTCGACCGACGACATCACCATCACCGTCGATCCGCAGAACGCCGCCCCCACTGTCAACGCCGGCGCCGATCAGGTCCTCGACCTCCCGGCCACCGCTGCGCTCGTCGGCGACGTCAAAGACGACGGCTATCCGCGCGATTCGCAGCTCGTCGTCACCTGGTCCAACGTCAGCGGCCCTGTCGCCGCGAACTTTGCCGATGAACACGCGTCCAGCACCACCGCCATGTTCCCCATCGCGGGCACGTACACGCTGCGCCTCACCGCCACCGACGGCGCGCTCACCACGACCGACGACGTCATCATCGAAGTGCGCGATCCGAACGTCGCGCCCACCGTCGACGCCGGTCCCGATCAGACCATCCGGCTGCCGAAGACCATCGTCGTCGCCGCCAACGTCACGGACGACGCCAAGCCGCAGGGGAGCAGCGTCACTGTCACCTGGACCGCCACCGGTCCCGCCTCCGTCAACTTCGCCGCCCCACACGCGAAGACCACCACTGCCACGTTCACCGTGCCCGGCGTCTACACGCTGCGCATCACCGCGGACGACACGAAGCTGCAGTCGTTCGACGAGCTGACTGTCACCGTTCTCGCGGCGAACGTCGCACCGATCGTCAGCGCCGGCGCGAACCAGACCATCGTTCTGCCGAACACCGCCACGCTCGTCGCCGACGCGAAAGACGACGGCGTGATCGCGCCGCTCACCTACAGCTGGACGCGCGTCGGCGGCCCAGCCGAAGTGACGTTCACGCCGCCGAACGCATTGGCCACGACGGCGAAGTTCACCGTCGCCGGCACGTACGTCCTTCGCTTCAGCGCGAACGACGGCGAGCTCGTCTCCACCGCCGACGTCGCCATCACCGTCCAACCCGCCAACGTGAAGCCCTCCGTCGACCTCGGCGCCGACCGCACCGTCAACGTCGACGACGTGGTGACGCTCGCCGCGAATGTCACCGACGACGGCCTGCCGTCGAACACGCTCACGTACAAGTGGACGGTGATCAGCGGCGGCTCGCCGACGATCGCCGACGACACCGCCGCGTCCACCACCGCCATCTTCAAGAGCGCCGGCATCTACACGTTGCGCCTGACCGCGAGCGACGGCGAGCTCTCCGCGAGCGACGACATCACCATCGCCGCTGTTCGTCCGCCCGTCGCCGACTTCACGGTGCCGGCCATCTCGCGCAACGTCGCGCGCTGGTACAACAACCTGGCGTCGCTCTCTTCCGGCGCGTCCATCATCAGCGAGACGAGCAACGACGGCAGCGGCATCGGCACGAACGTGCTGGACGACAGCCCGTACACGCGCTGGCGCTCCGGCAACGGCCAGAATCAGAACCAGTCCCTCACCATCCGCCTCGGCCGCGACGGCACGCGCTCATTCGATCGCATCCGCGTCCTGAACGACCAGAGCGCGACCGAAGCGGTCAAAAACTTCCGCCTGCAGGTTTCCTCGACTACGACCGATGACGCCGCGTTCACGACCGTCCTGACGAGCTATCTCAACGCCGCGCGGAACATTCAGGAGATCGTTCTCGACGCGCCGGTGACCGCAAAGTACGTGCGCTTCGTCTTCCTCGACAACTACGGCGCCGCGAACATGGCCATCGCCGACATCGAAGTGATCGGCGCCGGTCTCGGCGGCTTCGATCGCCTCGGCGCGCTCAACGTCGCCGACTCCGCGCAATCCGCCGACATCGCCGCGGCGTCGGCGTGGGTGCGCAATCCGACCGGCGCGCTCGACAGCAATCTCGCCAGCTGGTGGCACGCCAGCGATTCGAAGAACGGCTTCATGACCGTGCGCCTCACGCAGCAGTCGCGCGTCGATCGCGTTCGTCTCCGCTCCAGCGCGAACGACGGTGCGCGGCCGCGCGATTTCAAGGTCGAAGTGGCGAATGACCTGGCGGGTCCGTACACCACGGCGCTCACCGCCACGTTCGCGAATCAGGACGACTGGCAGGACTTCACGTTCCCCGCCGGCGCGGTGCGCGGACGCTTCGTCCGCCTCACGCTGCTGAACAACTACGGCTACACGGGCGGCTGCATTGTCAACGACTTCCAGGTGCTCTCCGCCGATCAGCCGTCGGTCTCCAGCATGCTCTCGCCGTACGAGCGGCCGGAGCTGATGTTCGACAACAACGCCGGCTCGTACTGGACCGCCACCACCGGCGCGAACGAGTATTTCGTCGTCCATCTCAACGACAACGAGCCGCGGCTGATCGAAGCCGTCGAGTTCCAGGGCTACTACTCCAGCCCGACCGAATCGATCAAAGACTTCGACGTGCTGGTTTCCGACACGACCGATGACGACGCCGCGTTCCGGCCGGTCGTGAGCGGCACCGTCGACGGCTATTCGACGCAGATGCAGCGCTTCAATTTCCCCGGCGGAGCGACACGCGCGCGCTACGTGAAAGTCGTGGCGAAGAACAGCGTCGGCGGCGGCCGCATCCACGTGCCGACGTTCCACCTGCTCACCATCGAAAACGGCGGCAACCAGATCAGCGTGCCGACCACCGCTCCGAAGGTCGTGAACCTCTCGCCGGCACTCGCGGCCAACGGCGCCACCGTCGTAGCGTCCACCGGATCGGGCGTCGAGTCGATGCTCGACTACTACATCGGCGAGGGTTGGATCAGCAACGGCCTGACCAATCAATTCGCGACCATCGCGCTGGCCGGCGGCGTGACGCGCAGCGTTTCCGGCGTGCGCGTGGCGCCGTCCTACAACGGCAACGGCGCCGTGCAGAACTTCGAAGTGTGGGTGTCGTCGACGACCACTGACCCGGCCGCATTCACCAAGGTTCTCTCCGCGACCTTGACCACGGAGACGAAGGTCCAGAACTTCATGTTCTCCGGCGGAGCCGTGCCGGTGCGCTACATCAAATATGTACCGCTGACGCGCTACGGCACGTCCGGCTACTTCCACACCGGCCTCTTCGACGTGATCCTGCCGCAGCATCCCGGCGGCGCGGTCAACGCCTCGAGCTACTCCGGCTACTACGTTCCGGAAGGTCCCTTCTCCGTCGGCAACGCCAATCCGTGGGTGTCGGCGACCAATTCGAACGAGTGGATCACCGTGGCACTGCCGGGCAGCCAAACGCGCGCCGTCTACGGCGTGACGATCGAGCCGTGGGCGTTCACGCCCCGCGACTTCGACATCCTCGTCTCCAACACCACCGCCGACGACAGCGCCTTCACGCTCGCGTACAGCGGTTTCTACAGCAGCTCGCAGCGCATCTACCGCTTCAACCATTTCCAGGACGCGAAATACGTCCGCTTCCTCTTCCACAGCACGCTGCAGAACACGCCGTTCTACATCAACAAACTCGACGTCCTGACGGTGCCCGATGACGGCGCCTCCGCCGTTGCGTCGAGCGGCGCGAACTACGACGCGAACCTGAACAGCGCCATCGACATCGATCCGAACGGCGGATGGGGGAGCGACGGCGCAAACCCCAAGACCGAGCAGTACTTCACCGTGGCCATGCCCGGCACGAAGCTTTGGCGCGTCGACCACGTAGCCCTGCAGCAATACACGACCTGTTGCTCCAACCTCGGCCCCCGCGACTTCGAAGTGCAGGTCACGACCGGCGACATGAGCGACGCGTCGTGGACCACCGTCTATCGCGGCAGCCTGCGGCCCGACTTCACGTTCGAGCACGTCTTCTTCCCCTCTGCTTCCGCGCGCGCCGTGCGTTTGCTCATCCACAACAACTGGGGCGGCAACAACATCGGCATTCAGAACTTCCTGGTGTTCTCGCCGCAGATCGGGCCGCGCACGGCGCGGTTCATCGACACGTCGGTGCCGGGTGCGCGCACGATCGTGGCGTGGGCGTGGACGTTCGGCGACGGCGGCACGAGCAGCGATCGCGATCCGGTGCACGTCTTCCCCGGCGCCGGCACGTATGAGGTGGCGCTGAGCGTCACCGATGCGGACGGCCTGACCACGCGGCGGAGCATGCAGTACACGGTCTACGGCGACCTCTCGGTCGACTTCACCGTCGCGCCCGCGGTGCCGCTCGAACAGACGCAGGCGGCGCTCACCGACATCTCCACCTCGCCGAACGGCGTCATCGCGCAGAGCGACTGGACGTTCGGCGACGGCAGCTCGCCCGCGTACGCGGAGAAGGTGATCGGTCATACCTACTTCGATAGCGGCACGTACACCGTGACGCATACCGCCAAGGACATGCGCGGCATCACCGCCACGAAAACGAAGGCGCTCGTGGTGGCCAACGTGCCGCCCACGGTCAACGCGGGCACCGATCGCACCGTGCAGTGGGGCGAGCCGTGGGGCATCGCGGCGAGCGCCAATGACGTCGTCGCGGATGTGAAAACGCTCACCTGCCACTGGGACTTTGGCGACGGCTCGACGGCCGACGTGACGGACTGCTCGAGAAACGCGTCGGTCGTCCATCGCTACATGTCCATCGGAACATTCACCGCGACGCTGACTGCCACTGACAAAGACGGCGGCTCGGCGAGCGACACCGTCGTGACGACCACGACCAGGCGTCCGACGATGGTCAGCTACGCGGGCTCGCGCGGAGTGGCCGCCGACGGTTCGATCGCCTTGGCAGGCGTGCTGCGCGACGGGCTGTCGCACGATCCGATCGCCGGCAGCCTCACCTTCGACGTCTCCGGCCAGACGGTCACCGCAATCGCCGACGCCACCGGCCGCGCCAGCGCTTCGCTGATCTACACCGGCACGATCACGCCGCCGGTGGTCACCGTTCGTTTCGACGGCGACGCAAAGTACAACGCGAGCAGCGGCACCGCGACGCTGACGTGCCCGCCGAGCCAGCAGGCGCTCGACGTGGCGCAGGTCATCGATCTCTCCGGCTCGATGGAGCCCGCAATCGCCGACGCGAAGAACGCGTTCGTGGAGATGATCGATTCGCTCATCCCGGGCCGCGATCAAACCTCGACCATCATCTTCGCCGACGGTGCGGACATCCGCCAGCCGCTCACCGGCAATCTGGAACTGGCGCGTAAAGCGGTCGACACGTTTGCAATCTTCGGCGGAACGAACATCGCCAGCGGCATCTACGCGGCGATGAGCGAGCTGACGTCGGCGCGGCGCAATCCGTCCGCGCAACCGATCCTCATCCTCTTCTCCGACGGCGGCGACAACCTCGGCTCCGTCACTTCCGCCGCAAACGCCGCCAAGGCCGCCGGCATCCGCATCATTTCTGTGGCGTGGAAGAACAGCACTGACTTCCACTACGACGTCATGTTCGCCGCCGCCTCGGCGCCGAACGATTACTACGAGATCACTGCGGCCAGCCAGCTCGAGACGCTCTTCGCGTCGCTGCCCGGCACGATGTGCATCGCGGCGAACGCGGCGCCGGTCGTCAGCGCCGGTTCGAGTGAGCCGACCATCGCGCTGCCGACCACGACGTTCACGCTGAAGGGATCGGCGCACGACGACGGCAAGCCGGCCGGCTCGACGCTCACCTACAAATGGACGAAGGTCAGCGGGCCGGGCGCCGTGACGTTCGGCACCGATACGGCGCTCGAAACGACCGTCACGATCACTGTGCCGGGCACGTATGTCATGCGCCTCACGGCCAGTGACGGCGAGCTCACTTCGTCGTCTGACATTCGCTGCATTCTGAAGCCGGAGAATCAGGCGCCCACTGCCGACGCCGGTCCGGATCTCACCACCACGATGGAAGTCGAGCTGCTGAAGAACACCGGCGCCGAAGAGCCGCTGGTGAACGGCAAGCTGCCGTCGTGGACGGAAGCGGCGGGCACGTGGACCGCGACGAACAGCGGCACGGAGCCGTTCCGCGGCGCGCGCATGTTCGTCTCCTCCGGCCCCACGGCCGCGGAGATGTGGCAGGACGTGAACGTGACCGGCTACGGCGGCACGATCGACGCCGGCACGCAGAAGCTGGAGTGGTCCGTCTTCGTGCGCGTGGCGGAGGAAGCCGCGCCCGACGCGGCGAAGATCATCATCGAGTATCGCGACAGCAACAACGCCACGGTCATCAAGACCGTCACGACGAACGATCTCACGCCGTCGCATCTGTGGGATCGCGTCAGCAGCATCGACACAGTGCCGCAAGGCACGCGCAACATCCGCATTCGTCTCATCGCGGCGCGACACAGCGGCACGACCACCGACGTCTGGTTCGACGCCGCGTCGATGCGCCTGCTCGACGCGGGCATGGCGCATCTGGTCGGCAAGTGGACGGACGATCTCGAGCCGGCCAACACGCTGCATGCGGCGTGGACGCAGGTGGATGGCGCACCGGCGGCGCTCTTCAACTATTGGCGTGCCGAGGATGGATGGGTGGTGGTGCCGGGGCCGGGGGTGTACACGTTCAGGCTCACGATCGATGACAGCGCCAAATACGCCGTCGACGACATGAAGCTCACGGCAGTCGCGGGTAACGCGGCGCCGCAGGTGAACGCAGGTACCGACGCGACCGTGCAGTTGCCGGCCGACGGAACGCTGAGCGCGACGAGCGTCGACGAAACGTCGCCGCTGGCGTGGACCTGGTTCTTCCTCAGCGGTCCTGCCGGCGTTTCGATTGCGCAGCCGCACGCGCAATCGACTGCCGTTACCTTCCCGGCCGCGGGGACTTATGTCTTCCGCGCGTACGGTGATGACGGCGAACGCGTCGGCGTGGACGAAGTGACCATCACGGTCACACCGCCTGCGGGCAATCAGCCGCCGGTGGTGAACGCAGGCGCCGACCAAATCGTGACCGACCCGCCGCGCACGGCCACGTTGAGCGGCAGCGCAAAAGATGACGGTCTGCCGGACGGCGCGTCGCTGACGTATCTCTGGACGACGTTCAGCGGACCGGCGCAGGCGGTGTTTGCTTCGCCGAACTCTGCGATCACGGGCGTGACCTTCCCGACGATCGGTACATACGTGCTGCGCCTGTCGTGCAGCGACACGAACAAGATCGGCACCGACGACGTGACAGTGACGGTGGTGACGAACCACGCACCGACCGTCAATGCGGGCGAGGATGTGGTCTTCACCGATTCGCAGCCGCTGCCGCACCTGAACGGCAATGCAACCGATAACGACATCCCGCCCGGCAGCGCGCTGACATACAGCTGGACGCGTATCTCCGGCCCGGGCAACGCGACCATCGTTTCTCCGACGCAGCTCAATTCCGCGATCACGCTCACCGCACACGGCAAGCACGTCTTCCGCCTCACGGCGACAGACGGCCAACTTTCCGCCAGCGACGACGTCGCGATCACCTGGGACGGCGCGAATACGCCGCCGACCGTGAACGCCGGCGCCGATCTCACCATCACGCTTCCCGCGACCGTTTCGCTCGACGCGCTCGTCAACGACGACGGCCTACCCGTCGGCGGCTCACTCTCCATGGGCTGGTCGCGCGTCAGCGGCCCCTCCGATGACGTGCAGTTCGCCAACCCAGGCACTGCAGCCACCACAGCGAAATTCACCGTGCCCGGCGATTACATGCTGCGCATTACCGTCACGGACGGTGAGGCGACGGCGAGCGATGACATCGCGGTGACGGTGAAGGAGGCGGTGCCCGCGGCTGACGCGGACATCACTAGTCCTGACAGCGGCGCGACCGTCACCGATCGCATCACCATCCGCGGCACGGTCACCAACGCCGTCAGCTGGAAACTCGAATATCGCCTCGGCGCAAACGATACGACGGCAGCCGCAAATGCTTGGACGCCGATCGCATCCGGCACCGGCAACGTCACAGACGCTGCGCTCGGCACGCTCGATCCGACGCTCCTGCTCAATGGGGTTTACAAGATCCGGCTGCTGGCGACGAACAGCGCAGGCGAATCCGATGTTTCGTCGGTGGCGGTGCTGGTTGACGGCGACCTGAAGATCGGACTGTTCACTGTTACCTTCACTGACGTCAACATCCCGTTGACCGGCCTCTCGCTGGCCGTGAATCGCGTCTACGACAGCCGCGACAAGAGAATCGGTGACTTCGGCTATGGCTGGACGATGCGCATCCGCAATGTACGGCTGGACAAGAGCGGCGTACCAGGAACGAACTGGCAGCAGACCCGTTCCGCCGGTGCGTTCCCGACGTACTGTGTCACGCCGACCATTCCGCGGATTGTGAGTGTGACGTTCCCGAACAATCAGGTCTACAAGTTCCGCGCTGCCGCCTCTCCGCAGTGTCAGGTGCTCGCACCGCTGCAAAGCGTCACGATGGTCTTCGAGCCGATTGGCAACACGCACGCGAAGCTCGTTCCGGCGGACGGCGGAGACGTGATTGTGGCCGGTGCGGTCCCAGGTCCGGTGGAGCTCATCACCGCCGATACGGTGGCGTACAACCCCACCTCCTTCGTGATGACGACGGAAGAGGGCACGGCCTTCAATGTGGACGAAGTGGCGGGTCTGCAGAAAATCACGGACCGAAATGCCAATTACGTGACGGTCACACGCGACGCCATCATCCACTCGAGTGGCAGGCGCATCGACTTCGCGCGAGACGCCGCCGGTCGAATCACGACCATCACCGACTCAGCCGGTGAAACCCACACGTATTCATACGACGCCAACGGCGATTTGAAGAGCGTCACGGACCCGACGAACCGGACGACGACGTTCACTTACGACGCTGCTCATCGGCTGCTCGAGTACTTTGATGCGGCCGGTCGCCGTGGCGTGCGGAATGACTACGACTTGAACGGCCGCCTGATCAGCATGACTGACAGCGATGGTCACGTCACGACGATGACTTTCGATCCAGCGTTGCGGCGCGAAACGACCATCGATCGCGCGGGACACCCGCTCATCACCACATACGATGAAAACGGACGCGTCGTCTCGATGTCAGCTGGCACTAAAGAGACGCGCGCAACCTACGACTCCCTCGGCAACATGATCAGCTGGACCGACTGGCTGGGGCGGACGAGTACCTTCACGTATGACGGCAACGGAAATCTGCTCACGGAGACCGACTCTGCAGGTCACGTAACGACGCATACGTACAACAGCTTTGGCCAGGAGACGAGCACGACCGACCCGAAGGGCCATACCGTTACGTACATGTTCGACGATCACGGAAATCTGTTGTCGACGAAAGATCCAGTCGGCGCTGAGACGAAGTATGTCTATGACGGGGCCGGCCGGCGTACCACTGAAACATATGCCGATGGGACGACCCGCTCGTTCCACTACAACGCAGCTGGTCATGTCTCGGAAGAAATTGATGAGAACGGTGGTACGACCAGTTACACGTACGACGCAGCCGGACGACGGACGTCCGTGACCACGCCTGAGGGTGGAACGGCTACGTATTCTTACGATGCCGCGGGGCGGCATACGTCGACGACGACGGCGCGGGGGACCACGTCGGTCGAATTCGATGAGGCAGGGCAGGTCGACGCGATGGTCGACGAACAAGGCCACCGCACTGTTCTCGCGGGTAATACTGCGGGCCAGCCAGTCAGCGCGCACTTACCTGACGATTCCGATTGGTCGATGCAATACGACGCGAACGGTCTCGCGGCAGGCGCGACGCGCTCCGGCCTCGCGCCCACTCATTACATTCGGGACGCGGCCGGTGCAATCACCGGATTCACTCGCGGCGGCTACAGTGAGTCATACGAGGCGGACGCCGAGGGACGGCGTAGCGCGATGACGGACGCGGAGGGCCGCACGACACGTTTTGGCTACGACGTTCACGATCGGCTCGCATCGGTCACCGATCCTTTGGGCCATGTGCTGACGACGACATACGACGCCGCTGGCAATCGCGAAACTGTGAAAGACCAGCGAGGGAACGAGACCAGGTTCGTCTACGACGCGAACAATCGCTTGACCGCCGTACAGCAGGCGGACGGCCGTTCGACGGCGTACGGCTGGAACGAGGTCGGTGAACTCGTCAGCGCGCAGGCGCCGAATGGCAGCATTCGCCAATACTCGTACGACTCGGCCGGCCATCTCGCTACGGCCACGGAAACGGGTGGCGGCGTCTCGGCGTACGCATGGAACGGCGACGGCAATCTCGAAACTGCGCAGGATCCGCTGTTGAACCTCATGCACCTCGACTACGACACGGCCAGCCGCCTGACGAAGCGGACGTTCGCCGACGGTTCTTCTGAGCAGGTGACATATGAAGGTGCGTTGCCGAAGAAGGTGACGGACCGCGGCGGCCATTCCGGCACTTTCGTATTCGACTCGATGAACCGCGTAGCCGGCGCCCAGTGGTCGGACGGTTCGACGGCCACCCAGACCTACACGCCCGCTGGACAGCTGGATGTGCTTCACGACGGCGGCGGTGACGTCGACTACGACTACGACAACCTCGGAAACGTCGTCCGCATCACGAATTCGGACGGAACATTCGTTGCGTACGAGTACGACGCGCTCAATAACCGGACGGCTACGATCACGCCTGCAGGCAAAACGGCGTACCGCTACGACGCGATGAAACGCATCGTTGCCGTGACCAGCCCCGGCGGTAGTGAAACGACGTACGAGTACGACGACGCCGGCAACCTGACGCAGACCCATTACCCGAACGGCTGGAGCACGAACAAAACGTATGACGCGATGAATCGCGTCTCCTCCGTGATCACCAGGAAGCAGAGCGGTGAAGCCATCTTCTCGGAGACGTACGAGCGTAATGCTCACGGCGACGCTTCGAGAATCACGATGCAGGATGGCTCCGCCGTCGATTACGACTATGACGACGTTTCGAGACTGGTTCGTGAGACATACCGCGATGGAGCGGGTGACGTTTCGCGCGTGATCACTTATGGCTATGACGCCGCCGGAAACCGTACGACGCTCGTTGATTCCGCTGCCAGTGAGGCTCTGACCTACACGTACGCTGCGGCCGGCGAGTTGCTGTCGGACGGCGTGAATACCTATGGTCACGACGGGGATGGGAATCTCACCTCCGTGAGCGGCCCCTCAGTCGCATCAAGCCTGCAATACGATATTCACAACCGCCTCGTCAGCGTCTCACACGCCGGCAACACTGTGATGTCGATCCACTACAGACCGGACGGAAGCCGCGCCAGGATTGAGGAGGGTGGGGCGGCGACGCGCTTTGTCGTGGACGGCGCCAGTCGTTTCCCACACGTGCTCATGGAATCCGGCAGCGATGGTGCGTCCTACGTGTATGGCAATGGACTGGTCAGTGTGACGCGTGGCGGTAAGGATTACTTCTATATTCAAGACGGCGGCGGATCGGTGCGCGCGCTGGTCGACGCCGACGGCAACGTCACCGACACGTATCAGTACACGGCGTTTGGGCTCGTGCGCGAGCGTACCGGTACAACGCCGAACCGTTTCCTGTACCGCGGTGAACAATTCGACCCGCAAACCGGCTTCTACTTCCTTCGCGCGCGTTATTACGACCCCGCGACAGGTCGCTTCCTAACCATGGATAGCTATGACGGCGTCCTGGAGGCGCCACAGACGCGCAACCGATACACGTATGCCGTGAACAATCCGATAGCGAAGGTCGACCCCTGCGGCCACTGTCCGATGCCTTACGAGGTCGACGTCGGCAATCTCGTCGATGACGCGATCGGTCTCTGGTATGCGTCGTACATGCTGCCGTGTATGGTTCACATCGACGAGTACTTGCCTCGCAACCACGATTGGAAAGTCGGGCGCGGATACGGCAAGAAACGTGGCGGTCTCGGCTGCCGCCCGGATTTGTTCGAAGACTGCACCGGCGAAGTTTTTGAGGTGAAGCACCTCTCAATCACCGGGGTCGCCATCGCATTCAAAGAAGCTGTCGATTACTCGCTGGCGTTGAACGTGACGATCGGCATCTGGGCGGGTGTTGGCGGCAATGGCGTGTGGTACCACCCCGGCTCGTTCACGTTCAAAGATCCTCCGGCCGTCGAAGTGCTAGACCTCGAAGTACACGGCCCTCACTTCCACATGATCACCGGAGCGGTGTTCTGGTCGGAGAATTGGAACAAAGACCGTGACAAGTTGCGAGAAACGCAGAAGGAGAGGGTGCCGGAGACGGTCGCCGCGACCGAGGTGAGCTACGGCTACGAGAACAGCACGTTGAAGGTTCAGAACCTGCTCGGTGCTGCCGTAGTCCTGGGAATGGCCGCCGCAATCGGGTACTCCGCCTGGGTAGCGGGCGAGGTCGCTGCGAATGCGCCGCGGTGGGCACGAACCGGTGGATTCTAAAGGACTGCAAGAGAAAGGGACCGCCGCGGGGCGGTCCCTTTTGCGTCCCTACCTTCCCACCCCAATATCCGCCACCCCCGCCCCTGGCAGCTTCAGCAATTCCCCCGGCGCTAACCGCACTTTGCTCGAGCGGTTGCCGCCGCCCACGATGATGTGCGGGCGCTCCATCACTCGTTCGTCGACGTGGATGGGGACGGTGGGAGGGAGGCCGGGGATGGTGACGCCGCCGATCATCATGCCCGTCAGCTCGGCGGTTTCTTCGGCGCTGGCGAAGGAGAGTTTCTTCGTGCCGAGGAGCGCGGCCAGTTTCTTGTTTACGTCCAGCTTCGAATCGGCGCGGACGAGGCAGGCCACGTAGGAACGGGGAGTGGTCTTGATGGCCACCACGATCGCGTTGCACGCCTCGTCGGGGGAAATGCCGTAGTGCGCGCAGAACTCGGCGGTATCGGCCAGGTGCGGCTCGCAGGCGAGCACCTCGTAGGTAATGCCGTAGCCGTCCAGCGCCTCGCGGACGCGCGGGTCGAGGATCGAAGAATCAGCATGCGAATCAGCCATCAAAACAGCATAACTCGGCACGCCCCGCGCATTAGCAGATGGCCGGAGGAAGAACTATGCCGAACGCAATCACGATGTTGAAATCGGACCACGCCACGGTGAAGCGCCTGATGCGCGAGCTCACGGAGCTCGGCGAGCGCGCCGTCAAACAGAAAGAGCAGCTCGTGGCGCAGATCGAGCGCGAAGTGAAGATGCACGCGCAGATCGAGGAAGAAATCTTCTACCCCGCCTTCAAGGCCGCCACGAAGGGCACCGACGCCGAGGACATGTTCTATGAAGCGGCGGAAGAGCATCACGTCGTGGACATGGTCCTGCCGGCGCTGAAGTCCGCCAACCCGAAGTCGCATGAATTCGACGCCAAAGCCAAGGTCCTGAAGGAGCTCCTCGAGCACCACATCCGCGAAGAGGAAGGGGAGATGTTCGCCAAAGCGCGCCAGGTGTTCGATGAAGACGAACTCCGCGAGCTCGGCGACATGATGCAGGCCCGCAAGGACTCGGTCGAAGCGATGTGGAACAACCCGCTCCTTCGCCCGGTCAAGAAGCTCCAGAGCGCGGCGCACAAGCTGATGCCGACCAAGGTGAAAACCGCCAAAGCCGCGGCCATCGCCAAGGTCATGGAAGCGAGAGAACGGTAGCGATTTGCAGCAGTGAAAATCCGAGTGTGGTGCCGGCACGTTTCGCCGGCACCGCATTCAGTACCGTTCGCTCTTATCCACCACGTTTTCCAGCGGTTCGCCCGCGCGGAAGCGCCGCAGATTCTCGATGAAGAACAGCATGGCGCGGACGTGCGCGTCATCGGTGTGATCTGCCGAATGCGGCGAGAGCAGCACGTTGTCGAGCGTCCAGAGCGGATGCGATTCCGGCAGCGGCTCGTTCTCGAAAACGTCCAGCGCCGCGCCGCGAATACGACGTTCGCGCAGCGCTTCGATCAGCGCCGCTTCATCGACCGTCGCGCCGCGGCCCACATTGATGAACACCGTCTCCGGCTTCATCAACGCGATTCTTTCGCGTGACAGGAGTCGCAGCGTGCGCGGTGTGAGCGGCGCGCACATCACCACGTAATCGGATTCGGCGAGCACTTCGTCGAGCGTCGGATCGCCGAGCTCCTGCCGGCGGCGCACCGCCACCACCTGCATCCCCAGCATCGTTGCGCGTCGCGCCACGGCGTGGCCGATACCGCCGTATCCGATGATGCCGACCGTCTTTCCTTCCAGCCGCTCCACCGTGTACGGCTGCCAGCGGCGCTCCTGCTGTTGTGTGCGCAGGCGGCCGAGGTCTTTTGCGAACCAGAGAATCGCGGCGATCACGAATTCGCCGAGGGCGTCCGCGTACAGCCCGCGCGAATTCGTCACCACCACGTCCGTGCGCTGCAGCAGATCGAACGGCAGCGACTCCACTCCGGCAGCAAGTGTGTGCATCCAGCGCACGTTCGCCAGCTCGCGCCAGAGCGTCGTCAGCACCGAACCGTAACGCGGCGCGATCAGCACCGCGTCCGCGTGACGCGCGCCATCGCGCAGCGCGCCGGGATCCGTTCCGATCGTGAACGTCACACCCGGTGCTTCGCGCCGCAACAGTTCCAGCGGCGCAAAGTCCGGCTGCGCGATGACGAGAAGATGCACGGCCGTCAGCGATTCACGAGCGCCATGTTCGGATAGCGCTCCCCGGCGGCGACGCCCTTCGGCGCGACGCTGTCAATTTCCGCGAGCTCCTCCGGCGCCAGCTGAATCTTCACCGCGGCCGCGTTTTCTTCGAGGTGATGAATGGACTTGCTGCCGGGAATCGGCACGATGTCCTCGCCCTGCGCGAGCACCCAGGCAATGGCCAGCTGCGCCGGAGTGACGCCTTTCCGTTTCGCGATCTGTTCGATGCGCTTCACGAGATCGACGTTCTTCGCGAAGTTCTCGCCCTGGAAGCGCGGCGAATTGCGGCGGTAGTCGCCGGGCTCGAAATCGTCGACCGTTTTGAAGCGTCCCGAAAGAAAGCCGCGGCCGATCGGGCTGTAGGCGACGAACCCGATGCCGAGCTCCCGCACGGTCGGCAGGATCTCGTCTTCCGGATCGCGGCTCCAGAGCGAGTACTCCGTCTGCAGCGCGGTGATCGCATGCACCGCATGCGCGCGGCGAATCGTTTGCGGCGCGGCCTCCGACAATCCGAGGTGGCGTACTTTGCCCGCGCGCACCAGCTCCGCCATCGCGCCGACGGTTTCTTCGATCGGAACGTTGATGTCGACGCGGTGCTGATAGTAGAGATCGATGTGATCGACGCCGAGCCGCTGCAGCGAGGCGTCGCAGGCGCGGCGGACGTATTCGGGACGGCCGTTCACGCCGACCCAGCTGCCGTCTTCGTTGCGCTCGTTGCCGAACTTCGTGGCGAGCACCACTTCGTCGCGGCGGTCGCGGATGGCGCGGCCGACCAGCCGCTCGTTCGTGAACGGGCCGTACATGTCGGCGGTATCGAGAAAGTTCACGCCGAGGTCGAGCGCGCGATGAATCGTGGCAATCGACTGCGTGTCGTCGCCTGCGCCGTAAAACTCGGACATGCCCATGCAGCCGAGGCCGAGAGCGGAGACGCCGAGCTTGCCGCCGAGGGTGCGTGTGTTCATGAGTTGCGAATCCTTTCGATTTGCCGCAGGTGCACGAGGTCGTGCGCGGCGTGAAGATGCATCAGCCGGTCCACCGTTTCGCGGCCGCGCTCCGCGTGCATGGCGGCGCGCTCGCGTTCGGCGACGTTGAGCAGGCGGAGAAGATTGAGATTGGCTCGGCGCGTTGCGGAGAGGAAGGCGACCGACTCGGCGAACGGAATGGCGTCGTAGTGCAGCCGCGCCGCGAAGGCGTCCTGATCGTAGCCGGCCAGCGGCGGTTCATCGTGCGCGAGGGTGAGGCGGTAGCGGATCGCGTAGAACAACTCGGCGTCGGAGAGATGCTGCACGACGTTCGCGATCGACCACTTGCCCGGCGCTTCCGGCTTGCGCAGCCGTTCGTCGGAGAGGCCGCGCGTCAGTTCGTCGATCTGAGTGAGAAGCGTGGAGAGCAGCGCAAGCGGCTCGCGGTCGCCGACCAGATCGAGCAGCGACTGCACGTACGCCTGAATGTCTTCCGGCCGGTCGTTGAAACGATTGGCGAATTGCGACATGCGCGGAGCATATCGCGAGCACCGAACAGCGATCGTCGCAGCGTCTTCGCTGTCAGAACCGGCTGAGTCCGATGCGCGCCGGCGACAAAAACACTCTTGTGACGCTGCGAGGTGCGGCGGGGTCGGCCAACGTTCGCCGCGCATCTGCGTATGTAGAATGGGAACTCATTCGTCCCATGATTCGCGCACTGATCGTCGACGACGAGCCGTTAGCCCGCAGCCGGATCCGGCACATGTTGCAGGCGCACACCGATGTATCGGTCGTCGCCGAATGCAGCGATGGCCGCGAAGCCGTGGAAGTGGCCGTGGAGGAGCGTCCGGACCTCATCTTCCTCGACATGGCCATGCCGCAGGTGGGTGGTTTGGAAGCCGCGGCGGCGCTGACGAAAGAGACGCCGCTGGCGATCGTTTTCGTCACGGCGCACGAGGAGTTCGCGCTCTCCGCATTCGAAGCGAGCGGCCTCGATTACCTCGTCAAGCCGTTCTCGCAGGAGCGCTTCGACCGCGCCATGTACCGCGTCCGCCGCTTCCTCGGCGGCCAGCCGGTGCCGCGGCGCGCGCGGACGCAGCCGGCCGAGGAAGAGACGACGCAGCGGCGGCGGCGGGATCGATTTGCGGTGCGCGTGCGCGGCCAGATCGTCTTCATCCGCGCTGTCGCCATCGACTGGATCGCGTCCGAAGGCAACTATGCGCGTCTGCACACCGGCGGCACGTCGTATCTGATCCGCGAGTCGCTGCAGAATCTCGAAGAAGTGCTCGACCGCAACATGTTCGTGCGCGTGCATCGCAGCGCGATCGTCAACATCGATCGCGTCGAGAAGCTCGTCCCCGCCACGGACGGCGCGCTCTCCATCGTCCTTCAGAACGAAACCGTCGTTCCCCTCGGCCCCTCTTTCCGTGAACGTCTCGAAGACGTTCTCGGGCAGAAGCTGTGAGCATCGACCGCCGCCGGCTCGCGCTGCTGACCGCAGTGGCGCTGCTCATCGCGGCCGTCTGGATCATCGTCGGCGTCTTCTTCGCCAGTCAGGCGCATCTCATCGCCACGGCGCGCGGCGAACCGGAAGATCCCGGAACGCGCGCGGCGGAAACCGCAGCGGGCGTGATCATCTGGGCGCTGCTCACGCCGTTCGTGATCGGACTCGCGGAACGCTTGCCGATCGCGTCGCCGCATCGCGTGCGGAACACGATCGCGCTGCTGCTCATCGGCTTGCCGTTCGCCGTCGGCCGCGCGGCGGTGGACGTGGCGATCTCCACGATGTTCGGCGGACCGCTGACGCCGGAGATGTTCCGCCGCACGCTCTGGTTCGTCGTGCACACGCACTTTTTGTTCTTCATGGTCATCACGGCGGGCGTGAACATGCTGCGGTTGTCGCGCGAAGCGGAAGAGCGCGAGCGGCGCAAAGCTCGCGCGGAAGCGCAGCTCGCGCAGTCGCAGTTGCGGCGTCTGCGCACCGATCTGCAGCCGCATTTTTTGTTCAA